>NZ_JAPTFO010000169.1:0-2489 GCF_030985515.1 Stenotrophomonas sp. Sm10 | reverse complement strand
ATACAACACTCTAAGACGTTGGGAGGAAGCGGGTCTTAAACGCTATCAACCACCCGTAGAGGATAGCCGCAAAGTGTATTATCGTATCAGTGACATTTTGGCATTTTTGGGGGTGGAAAATAATGGGAAACCGTAGAATGATAAGTAAAACTGTCACTCAAACACATCGTTTCTTACGATTGCCCCTGGAAGCCCAAGCCCTATATTTTCACCTTATACAAAATTGTGATGATGACGGGGTGGTGGAAGCATTCCCTATTATCAGAATGATAGGAGCTAGCGAGGATAATTTGGGGCTCCTAGTTGTTAAAAGGTTTGTGAAACCTCTTAACGATGAAATGGTTTATTTCGTGGTTGATTTCCACGAGCAAAACACTGTCAGAAAAGACAGATACACGCCTAGCATTTATAAAGACCTGCTAGAGCAAAACGCTGAAAACCTTATAACAGATAGCGATGACACGACTGGTAAACCACTGGTAAACCAAACGGCAACCACTGGTAGACCCAATATAAGTAAAGATAATATAAGTAAAGGTAAGGTAAGTAAGGGTAGTAGTAAGGAAACTCAAGAAGAAAAAACCACCACTACCACTGCCCCTATTTTTAGCCAAGAGTTTATCAATCTCTATCAGAGCTTTGAACAAGAGAGCGGGCGACCTTTATCAGCTATTCAACAACAAGAACTAGGCTATATGCTAGACGAGTTTAACGCCGACTTGATCTATGAGGCGTTAAAAGAAGCCGTCAATCAAGGAAAGGTGAACTTTGCATATATCAAGGCCATTCTTACACGCTGGAAGCAAGATAACTTACTAACCGTTGACTTAGTTCGCAACTCAAAAGCGAACCGTAACAAAAAGGCAGAGGAAGACGCGCTGACAAGTAGCCTTCCACCGCTGCCATTTTAAAGGGGGTATCTATGACTAAAGAAACAGAAACGGCTATTGAAAATCCTAATTATCTTGCAATGTTTAAAAGAGTAGTGACACTGGATGAAGTTTGTCCAGTCCACAACGTCCATTATCAGCAGCTTAATAAAGCGGTTTTAATTGCAGGCGAGAATAAACCTCGACAGCCAAAGCCTTATTGTCCTGTTTGTGTCAAAGAGGGCATTTCTCAAAAGGAACTGTCCGAGATTGAGGAAAGCCAAAATCAAGGTTTATATCTCAAAACTTATAATATCCTCGAAAGTAAAAGCACTGTTCCCAAGGAGCTGAAAGCAGCAACCTTTGATAACTTTATTGCTGAGACCCCAGAGGAAAAGCAACTCTTAGATTTTGCTAAGGGGCAAGTCCTAAAGTACCTGGACGGTATGGCAGGAAATACGCTTATAACGGGCAATACTGGGATAGGAAAGAGCCACCTATCTTATGCCATGGCCAAAGCGATTAACGAGGGCTATCGGGCTAAGAATGAGCCTAAGAGTGTCTTGTTTATCAGCCTTACCGAAATCATCAAGGAAATCAAAAACGGTTGGAATTATGGCCGCCATGCTAGCTTAACAGAGCATGAGGCGTTAAACCTCATGACAAGCGTTGATTATCTGATACTGGATGACCTAGGCGCAAAGAACGCTGAGATTAAGCCAAAAGGCGACTGGGAGCAAGATTTTCTGTTTGATATTCTCAATAACCGAGATACTACGATCATCAACACTAATTTAAGCGGTGATGAACTTAGAAAGGTTTACAATGAGCGCAATACAAGCAGAATTTTGAAAGGTCTTGACGGTAATTCATTCAAGGTCTTTGGCATCAAGGATAAGCGCTATAACATTAGCGCCTTGAAACAAAAGAGCTAGAAAGAGAGGTGCTTAAATGGCCTTTACTTTCTCGAAAGAGCTCACTGACTACTATCAAGCAGATACTGCCGCTACTGCTATTCATGGTTTTATATCGGGCTTGTATGAGCAACCAATGATTAGTATCACTTTAAAAAACAGCACCCCAAGATCTAAAAAGTATATGCTAAGCGTTGAATATGAGGCGAAACAAAGCCTTGACAACGCTTTTGAGCGTATATGTAATGGCGTTAAAGATTTTAATAAGGCCAGAGCATTAAGCGCTGAGCTTGATAAACGACAAACTATAAACAATGCTAAAAGTATGCTTAATGTTTATAGACGTATGGAAAGGATAGCAGGTAGCCCCTACGATCCTAACGCAAATAGAACAAGTAATAACGCCTTAAACCTCGATATTTCAGCTCTTGAAAATACTCGACAAAACAGAAAATTCATTGCTGAGTTAGAAAGAGACTGCATGAGAGAGGCAATCGAAAAAATTCAACCCCAAGAACTAAAGACAATCTTAGTTGAAAAATACTGCATACCAATCAAGAAAAGTAACATAGAACTCTATTACGACTTAGGACGTTCTGAAAGCGCCTTTTATCGTGTTCTTGATGATGCACTACTGAAGTTCGCAGCAATCTACAAAAACGGAAAACTATTAGCTTTTCTATAAACAAGAAAGAGAGACTAAAAA
>NZ_JAPTFO010000168.1:0-2537 GCF_030985515.1 Stenotrophomonas sp. Sm10 | reverse complement strand
GAGAAATACACTGCGGCGGTTGCAGGTGTAACTCCAACAGTTGCAGATGTACCAGCGAAAACTGTAGCGGCTACTGATAAAGACTTCGAAGAAGTAGTAGTTTACAAAACTAAACTAATCACGGTTGATCCAAAAGCTCCAGGTTATAAAGAACCTAAGAAAGATCAGCCAATTAATCCAAATGATCCAAATGGACCGAAATGGACTGATGAACTACTTGCGAAACTTAAAAATACTGAAGAAGTAACACGTACAATTTCGTACACTTACTCAAAAGAAGCAAGTGAATTAAACCAGGCTGAAAAAGATGGAAATAAAGGTGGAACTAATGTAGTTGAACCAGTTACTACAAAAGTGAACTATACTCGTGTAGCTAAGGTGAACCCAGTAACAGGAGAAATCACTTATGGTGAGTGGGAAGCTAAAGATAACGATACTACATTAGAAGGAAATGCACTTCCAGCAGTAGCAGGTTATGTAGCGACAGGAGATGTAGAAACATCTATTAAACCTGTAGAAAATGTCAAAGCGGAAGATAAAGATATTACGGAAAAAGTAGTGTACAAAGCTTTAGGTAAATACGTACCAGTAGTACCAGAAGGATTTACACCACCAACAATTGAAAATCCACAATATCCAAATAATCCAACAGATCCTACAAAACCGGGAACACCAACAACAACGATTCCATACGTACCAGGAACTACACCAGTAGGACCAGATGGACAACCATTGACTCCAAAAGATCCGAATGATAAAACTAAAGGGTATGAACCACCAGCTCCAACTACACCAACAGGAGACACAACAATCGTTTATACGAAAGATGGTTCTCAAGTAGCGGTAACTAAATTCGTAGATACAACTGGTAAAGGACTAGAACCTTCAGTAGTAGATACTGGTGATACAGGAAAAGCCTTCACTAAAGATGCAGAAGTAACTGCAGCAATCAATAAGATTTTAGCTCGTGGATATGAAAAAGTAGCCAATGTAAATGCAAGTGAAAAAGATTATCCATCAACAGATGCTGAAAAAGTATTTGATGCTGATGCGTCAACAAACCAAGAATATACAGTAACATTCAAACCGATTGTTAAAGATATTCCAACAGATCCAACTACTCCAGGTTATGTGAAACCAGAACCAGGACAACCAGTAGTTCCAGGTGACAATAATGGACCAAAATGGCCTGATTCAGTTAAAGACTTGAAGACAACTGAATCTGTAACACGTACTATCAAGTATATTTATGATGATGGAACTCCAGTTCCAGACACTAAACTAGGTACAGATGTACCAGGTAAGAAAGTTCAAACTCTTGAATTCACAAGAACGGCTAAAGTAAACCTTGTAACAGGTGAAATTGAATATGGAGCATGGACGCCTAAGACAACAGCTGATTTTGCAGCAGTGCCAACACCAACAATTGATGGATACACATCAGCGTTAGTAAGTAATCCAACAACAAGTGATGTTCCAGCTAAGACAGTAACAGCTGATGCAGCGGACTTCGAAGAAGTAGTTGTTTACAAAGTAAAACAAATTACAATTGATCCAAAAGATCCAAACTTCGATCCAAACACACCAGTAGATCCAAACAATCCAGATGGACTAAAATATAAAGATCTAAAACTAGCTGAAGAAGTAAAACGTACAATTACTTACACTTATGCAGATGATGTAGCAGATACTGCTAAACGTGGAACTGAAGCAGAACCTAAACATGAAACTACAGTAAGCTTTACACGTACAGCGACAGTTAATGCTGTAACAAAAGAGATTACTTACAGTGAGTGGACAGCTAAAGATAACGATACAACTCTTGAAGGAAAAGCAACTGTTCCAGTTAAAACTGGATATGTAGCTACAGGAGATGTTGAGTCATCTAAGAAAGACGTAACAGGTGTTAATGCAACGGATAAAGATATTGTTGAAAAAGTTATCTACAAAGATTTAGGTAAATTTGTCCCAGTTGTTCCAGAAGGATTCACTCCTCCGACAATTGAAAACCCACAATATCCAAATAACCCAGATGACCCTACTAAACCAGGAACACCTACAACTACGATTCCATATGTACCAGGAACTACACCAGTAGGACCAAATGGACAACCATTAACTCCGAAAGATCCTAACGATAAGACAAAAGGATATAACCCACCAACACCAACAAATCCAACTGAGGATACTACAATCGTTTATACGAAAGATGGTTCTCAAGTAGCAGTTACACACTTCATTGAAGTAAATAGTGAAACTGATAAAACTGAAAAAGGTGGAGTAGCTCAATCAATCGTTGATACAGGAGATGCAGGAAAAGCATTCACGAAAGGTTCAGAAGTAACAGCTACAATCGAAGCTCTGAAAGCTAAAGGATACACAGTTGTTGAAAACAATTACCCAACAGATGGTAAATTCGACGCAGACTCTAAGACTAACCAAGAATTTAAAGTTCTTGTGACAGTTAAACCAGTAACTGTAAATCCAAATGATCCAAAACCAACTCCAGGAGAACCGATTGATCCAAATAATCCAAC
>NZ_JAPTFO010000167.1:0-2549 GCF_030985515.1 Stenotrophomonas sp. Sm10 | reverse complement strand
GGTCAGATCCGTTTTCCGCAGGTAAACGGATCTGACCCCGGATTCAATTCGAGATCCGACAGATTTCATCCACGCATGGCGTGGATCTATTGGCCACCGGGAATCTGTCGGGGGTGGGGCGGTGTCGGATTGCGGGGTGTCAGCCGCATGGATGCGGCTGCCAAGCCGACATGGACGTACTTGCGGCGTCCCCGCAATCCGACACCGCCCCGCCATTCCACGGAATGCCCGCTTTTGACGTTGCCGTTGCCGTTGCATGCAGCCTCTGCAGGTGCAGGGCGCAGCCCTGCCGACCCCCTTAACTTGCCGGTGGGCAGTACGCCTTGATCGCGGCCTCCGCCAGCCCCTTCTGCGCGGTGCGCTGCTCCGGGCTCAACGGGGTATCGGCCTTGCCATCACCATCGGTGTCCTGCATCACCTGGCCGCCACCATCCAGCAAGGCCAGGTTGGCACGGGCGGTGCTGCACTGCTCGGGCACCGGTGCAGCCGGAGTCTGGGTGCTGGCTGCAGTCTGCGGGCTGCGCGCCTGCTCCCGGGTCTCGTACTTTTTGCCGGCCGGCGGGGTCTCCGAGTACTGGGTCACGCCATGGGCGTCCTTCCATTTATAGACCGGGCCAGCCACGGCGCTGGCACTGGCCAGCAGCAGGCATCCAAGGCAGGACAGGGCACGCATGGCAAACTCCGCGGAATGGGCGTAGAACGCCGATTGCAGCATTGGCGCCGAGCACTGGCAAGTCGATTAAACTGGATTCCATGGACCCGATCACACCGCCGCCGCGTTCGCGCACGATTTACCTGCTGCCCAACCTGTTCACCACTGCCGGACTGTTCGCCGGCTTCTACGCGATCATCGCCGCGGCCAATGGGGATTTCGTCAACGCCAGCATCGCCGTGTTCGTGGCGGCGGTGATGGATGGGCTGGATGGGCGCGTGGCGCGCCTGACCGGCACCAGCAGCGAATTCGGCGTGCAGTACGACTCGCTGGCCGACCTGGTCAGCTTCGGCATGGCTCCGGCGCTGGTGATGTATCACTGGTCGCTGTCGTGGCTGAAGTTCGACGATCCGCTGCTCGGCCGCGTTGGCTGGGCCGTAGCGTTCCTGTACGCGGCCTGCGCGGCACTGCGCCTGGCCCGCTTCAATACCCAGGTGGCGGTGGTCGACAAACGCTGGTTCGTCGGCCTGGCCAGCCCGGCCGCGGCCGGCCTGATGATGTCCTTCGTCTGGGCGTTCGCAGACGGCAACCTGGGCTGGGACGGCAACCAGCTGCGCTACGTGGCGCTGGCGGTGACGATCATCGCGGCGCTGCTGATGGTCAGCCGCATCCGCTTCTGGAGCTTCAAGGGCGGCGGCGCCAAGGGTACCCGTTCCGACCGCGTGCCGTTCCTGGTGCTGGCCCTGGTGCCGGTGGCCATCGCCATCGCGGTCATCGATCTGCCGCGCGTGCTGTTCGCGGTGGGCATCCTGTACGCCCTGTCCGGCCCGGTGATGTGGGCCGTGCAGCGCCTGCGCAAGAAGCCCGAGGCCGCGTGAGCCAGGACCTGCCCGTGCTGTGGTCTCCGGCCCAGCAGGCCTGGCTGCAGGCCATGGGCTACACCGTCTATCACGACGGCCAGCTGGCCGCCGAGCTGGACGCCGCGCTGCAGCTGAGCGTGGCCGAAGCCGAGGCGGCTGCCGCGCCAGCGGTGGAGCAGGCGCGGGCACCCACCGCGCCCGCGCGCGAACCTCTGGCTGCGCCAACACCGGTTTCCCGGCAGGAACGCCAGGCGCCACCACGTCGCCAGACCCCGGTCAACGCACCGGATACCGCGCCGGCGGCGGCCCGCCCGCTGCCCGGCGGCAATGCCCGGCAGCCGGTGGTGCGGCTGCCGGATCGCCTGCAGATCGCCTTGCTGCGCGCGTCCGGCTGCAATCCCAATGATCCGGCCACGCAGGCGCTGATGGACAGCTGGCCGTTGGACCAGCTGCGCCAGGATCCCGCCGCCAAGCGCGCGCTGTGGCCGCAGCTGCGTGCCCTGCGCAAGCGGGGCGCACCGTGAGTGCGGTCAGCCAGCCTGGTCCGGTCAGCCTGCGCGCGCTGCGCGAGAGTGACCTCAACGCGGTGATGGCGATTGAAGTACGCGGGTATCCGTTTCCGTGGACCCGCGGCATCTTCGTCGATTGCCTGCGTGCGGGCTATCCCGGCCTGGCCATGGAGCGCGATGGCCAGTTGATCGGCTATGGGGTGCTCAGCATCGCGGCCGATGAGGCACATGTATTGAACATCTGCATCGATCCGCTGGCGCAGTCGCGTGGGCTGGGTCGTCAACTGCTGCGCGCGCTGGTACAGCTGGCTGGCGACCGGGGGGCACAGCGTGTGTTCCTCGAAGTGCGTCCGTCCAATACGCCGGCGCTGGCGTTGTACCACAGCGAAGGCTTCAACGAGATCGGCCGCCGCCCGCGCTACTACCCGGCCGCACAGGGCCGCGAGGACGCGGTGGTGATGGCGATCGAGCTGGTCGATGGTGACCTGCAGGCGATGCCGCCGTTGTGACGGAGAAGGGGGGCGGGCC
>NZ_JAPTFO010000166.1:0-2606 GCF_030985515.1 Stenotrophomonas sp. Sm10 | reverse complement strand
GAGTAAACCATTTTTCCGAGCTTCATCATCCTCGATTGAAGCCTTAATCTGTTTGATTGAGTTATTTAATTTTTTGATCTGACCTTCTTGGAAAGTTTTTTCCACTTTGATTTGTGACAAAGCAAATTCTTCACGAGACACGCTTTTGATCTTCTCTTTTTTCAGTTTACTATTTTGAGTTGTCACATAAAATTGAACAACGTTATCATCGTCATCACCTTCTTGCTTAACAGGTTCCTCCTGCTCATCTGAAGGGTTAGAAACGTCAATATCAATATCGCTAGTAGAAACTGTTTTGTTTGTAATATCAATCGCAAATGCTCCAAAATCTTCAGGCACATTTCTAATGATCACAGAGATTTTGTTATCAATAATTGGAACAATTTCCATTGTCGTATCAACAGATTTCTTTTGAGCATATAAATCCCATTTAAGACGTTTTGCATCAATTCCACGATCAACTGGAGAGGTAGAATCTTTCGTCTCAAATTGAAGAACTATGACACCAGTTTTAGGAGAGTAGGTCTGACTAGAGAGTCTGATTTCACCTGTTCCATTCTCAAATGTTCGCTTTGTTTTGAGTTGCTCATCTGTATAAGTTTGTCTTTGTGGGGAGTAGATAGCTCCCAACAATAAACTAACCCATGCTGTAAACAGCATTGAAAAAATAACCAATTTACGCTTTATCACATTGTCTTGAAACCATCTTTTGGTTGTTATAAATGGTTTAGCAATTGCGCTCGATTTTATTTTTTCAATCCAAGTCTTTAGTGTGTTTATCATAGTCACACGTCCTTTCTTTTTCTAATCTATAAATGTTAAAATAATAGTAAGTAAAAATTTATTGAGGTACTATATGAAACATGACCACGCCTATTCCAAACGTTTTAAAGATGATATTTCGCCTGAAAAAGCTTATGACTACTTCCACACTCTTCCTCTTGACACAGATGAATTTAGATGCGACAAACATTGTCCTGTCCCTGTCACATTAGTAAATGTGAGAAGCACTCCTGAAAAGTGGAAAGTGCCTCCTTATTTTAAATATCACAGTGGATATGACGATAAACATTCTAGTCAGTGCCCTAATAGTTTAAAGATTGTCAAAACTAGCCCAACATCGTCTCGTAGTATGGCCGAACAATCTTATACCCCGTCTAATAAAATTATCATTTCGTTGTCTAATCAGTCTCCGACATCTTATGAAGATGTTGGGATGTCAATCCAAAATCTCTCAGAGAGGAAAACAATAAAATCAATCTCAGTCAATGATAGTTCCCTCTCTGTTAAGCAACGGTCTACACACATCTCTAAACTATCTTCAGCTGTCAATCTTTTCCATTCTAATCCAAATACTGTAGTCAACTTTAATGGTGTAATTGGACTAGTAAAAGACTTTTTCCACGAATTGCGAATAGGTCAATACAAGTTAAGTATAGATCAGAAAATTTATTATGGTAAAGCCAGTATTAAGCTGGTCACAACCAGGGATAAAAAAGAGTTATATCTTTTACAATTTGAACAAAAGTGTCAACTCGGAAATGCTTATTTTGAAAGACCAAGCACTTTCCTACATAAAGAATCACTAGAAGGTAATTCTTTATTACAAAGAAGATTGAAAAACAGCTATGAAACAGGACAACTTTTTCACCTTTATTTTTGGGGGAGTTTTGTTACAACAAATCAAAATAGAATTAGATTTGTACGACAGAAGCCTTTCTATAGTGATGAGTTGCTTTTAAGCCACTTATATGTCGATAATCTTCAATCGAAGTAATATGCTTGTCTCAAATTTTCAATTAGTTCTTTCCAAAATTCAAAATCTTCAATACAAAAGCGACTATGTTCTGGAGAACCTAACGAAATAAGTACAAACTCATCCATTGAAATTTCTAAATAGCTTTCTAACTCTTCTACTACAGTAAGTAATGAATCAGCATGGACAACCCATGCTTTTTCTTTATTCAATACTAAGAAATTTTTATCATCTCCTGGTACTAAAAAATCTTCTGGATAGTTTTTTCCTACCATCTCGGTTTCCTCATACGGAGGAGTTTTGCCAAAATTTGCAAAGAAATTTGAATCCAATCTTAATATTTCCATTGTGATAATCCTTTCTTTTTCTATTTTATAGAGGGGGAGTCATTAAGAATACAATATAACGTAAACAAGCAAGTCACAGTAAAAAGAACTCCGACACCAACCAAGTTAAACACTCCGTCTGAAGTCCAATAACGATGGATCTTAAGGTCCTCTTTGTCAACAAAACACCCAAGAAAGAGAAAAAAATCTCCTTTAGTTTAACTTTCATCATTTAATTTTTCTTCCTCCAACTTCCTGAAGAGCACTGGGCTGAACTTTAATCTCTCCCTTTTTCTTGGTCGCATAAGGGATTATTTTTGCTTGGCCATCTCGGATAGAGACCAGAGTCGCTGCTTCTTCAACCTGGTATTTCTTCACAAGGACTTGTCCTTCTTCAGACTCCACGTTAATATAAAACGTTGGATAAGCACTTCTTTCAGCCGTCGTGATAACGGCTTTTTTGCCTGCTTGACAATAAGGGCAACCATGTCTATAAAAGACTAAATTAGCATTCTGATTGATCA
>NZ_JAPTFO010000165.1:0-2613 GCF_030985515.1 Stenotrophomonas sp. Sm10 | reverse complement strand
CCAAGCAAGTATCTTCTTTAGAATTGTAGCACAAAAAGCCTTTCTTATGAAAGGTTTTTAATTATATAACTTGTTATGCAACTTGTTATATAACTTATTAATTTATTTATCGAACCTAAGCCCTCTTTTTCCTTCTTTTTTATTTAGGCGATGAAGCTTATATTCTCGCTCAATTTGATTCAATTGTGACTTAATTAGACCTGCTGAAACAGATTCTAATTCAATCATTTTTTCATAGTCTTCTCTCCAAGAGCCAAAAAATAGATCTCGTAATTTATCCTCATAGCTAAGTACAATGATACGACTCATCGTTTCAGCTCCCCACACCGTCCAATACATACCACGTTTCTTCATTCTGTACGTGATTTTCCGATGTTGGCTTTCCATGATACCAATACCAGCATGACTGAAGCCTCTTAGCTCAGCTGGCTTAGTGTACTGAAAATTATTTAGTAACTTTCTTTTGAATTCTTCAAAAGCCTCCAGTTCTTCCTCAGTTGACAACAATGCTTCTGTTGTATCAAGAATTGTACGAAGTTTCCCTTTATCGTGTTGTTTTATCGCCTGAAAAGCTCTGTCAAGAAGCTCCTCTGAATACGGTTTAAAAAAGCTTTTGATTTTCTGATTAACGTGATACTCATCCCAGAAATGCTCATGTCGTTTAATTTTTAGCGCCTTAGCAATTTCTTTAAAAACGTATGGCGTATAACCGTGGCCACCATCTGAATTAGTAATCAATAATGTTTGCTCTGTTATTTCATAGGTGTTGAATAAATAATCTAACACCTGTTCTCTAACCAAACGATTATCCAGAGCTACAAATTCCTCTTTATCCTTCAGTTCAAAGCGATTACTCCCAACTTTATGACTTCCAGTATGCACAACGAAGTGAGACAAATCATAATGATGATTTTCTGTATCAATATCACGTGCTTTAACCATGACCCCATCCCCCTCAATATAGATGACATCAATTCTTTCCTTATTCTTTTCATTATTTTCTTCATAAAACCGATACGCTGCACGTTCCTCTAACAACTTATCACATAGCTTGACTGCTTGAACAACAGTAGGCTTAGTAATCGTAATATGATAGGTCATCTGGATAACCTGTGTCACTTTATCATAAGGCATCATCGTAGATAGTCTGGCAATCTGATACATAAACTCCCAGGAGAAACGAACGTTCTTCTTTAATCCTAATTTTTCATCTACTGGAACCACCCATTTATCTCCCTTTTTCCATCGACGACGACGGAAGGTAAATTCACCAAACGTGAAAGCAACTGTTCGTTCCATAGAGTGTATGCAAGTATAACCTCTAGCTTTCATAACTGGAACCATTTGATTATCATACTTAGCTACAAAGTCATAAAAGTCAATCGCATTTTGGGCAAACAATTGTTCTTTAAGTTCACGTTCATCAAAAGTTGTGCTTGTCATTGGCTCTCTCCTATCAATTAGAATAACGAGCCTTATTTTATAAATTCGTTGCCTCCTTTTCAAATTTATTTTGATTTTGACATCAAAAAAGGCCTTATCCCTAAGAGTAACGCCTTTTTTGTATTACTTCTGTTCATGCTTCCTTCGTTCAAGCGTAGAATGGACACTCTCTACAAAACCAAAGCAAATGGGTAAAGCAACAAGCCCCCAAAAGCCCCAAGTAATAGCGTCTGCAATGAACGAAAAGCCACCTGAGAAGTGGACTCCTAGCGCAATGATGATAATTGGTAACACTAGGACAGGAACAAACTTCAATGCCAGCAGTCCAATAACTAGCAAGAAGAACATGTTTAAGCCAATGGATTGATAGAATATATATAGTGCTATTGCTGCCATCAACCACCAGAAAGTCTGAACAAGCTTTTTGATAGAAACAAAAATAATCATAATCTTTCTCCTTGGACCATATAATGAACAAGCTTATCTGTTAAATAAATTCGGTTTGGTTGATTATTCCCTACTTGAACTTCTTCGATCAAATCATATTGTTGTAATTTTTTCTTTAAAGAATTGACAGTGCTTTTGCTCTGATTAAGTAATTCACATAAATCGTCAACCTTAAATTGAACAAAGGTATGGCCATTTTCATCATACCCTTTTTGAATAAAATCAAATGGTTCTCTTAACCGATTTAATAGAAAAGAATATAGTAACACCTCTTTGGATTTCAGACCCTTAAAGTCATCATTCTCAAGAAGTGCTTTTGGAATATAGATTTGTTCAGAATCCAAATCATTCAATGAATGATCTAAATCAGATAATTTTGATAAATAAGCCATCGTCTCACTCCCTATCTTTCTTGATTTTTGAGTTTGCGCTGCATCTTCTCCCACTCCTGGATAATCAATTTTTCTAAGTAATCTGAGGCCGACTTAGATCCATGAAATGCTACGAGCTCTTCTAACTTCTCATAACGAACGTCATAGTGAAGCGAAAACGGATAACGACCTTTCTTATTATAGCTATCAGGAGCTTTCTGTGCGGCTGTTGTTCGAGGCCTTGGAACACGTCGTTTAGGTGGTTCTTTTTCAAAATTTTCTTTTAATTGAGCAAAACGATTATCAGACATTAAGCTACCTCTCCTTCTAGTACTGTTAAAATATTTTGATA
>NZ_JAPTFO010000164.1:0-2642 GCF_030985515.1 Stenotrophomonas sp. Sm10 | reverse complement strand
CCCCCCCCCCCCCCCCCCCCCCCACTTCTCAGATCGGGTTCTTGTCCAGGAACGCCCGGATTTCCGGCACCAGCACCTCGTGCTTGTCTTCCAGCACGTAATGCCCGGCGTCCTCGAACGCATGTACCTGGGCCTTCGGCAGCGCGGCCTGGAAGCCCTTCAGGAAATGATGGTCGAACACGAAGTCGCGCAGGCCCCAGCCGAGAAAGGCGGGACGGTCGGCGAACGAGGGCAGTGCCTTGCCGGCACGCTCCAGCAGCGACCAGGCCTTGTCGGCCGGCGACAGCGGGATGTCCTGCATGAAGCGGATGGTGCTGATGCGGTTGGCCCAGCTGTTGTACGGCGACACGTAGGCGCGGCGCACGTCGGCCGGCATCTTCCGCTCCACGCCCAGCCACGAGGCACCGGAGGAGAACGCGTTGAAGCTGCGGATGATCCACTCGCCGATCTTCCAGTGACGGCCCAGCGCGATCTGCCACGGCATCTTCTTCGCCGCCGGCATCGGGAACGCGGCGGTGTTGAGCACCACCAGGCGCTTGACCTGGTCGTGGTGCGACAGCGCCCAGCCGAAACCGATCATGCCGCCCCAGTCGTGCACGGCCAGGGTCACCGGTCCGGTGATGCCCAGGTGCTTGAGCAGCGCATCGAGGTCGTCCACGCGCGACTGCAGCGTGTACTCGTAGCGGCTGTCATCAGGCTTGTCCGACAGGCCCATGCCGATATGGTCCGGCACGATGCAGCGGTAGGTGTCCGACAGGCCGGCCACCAGCGTGCGCCAGTAATAGCTCCACGACGGATTGCCGTGCACCATCACCACTACCTCGCCGTCGCGCGGGCCTTCGTCGAGATAGTTCATCGACAGGCCCGGGCGCACTTCGAAGCGCTGCGGGTGGGCGGGGTAACCGGGAAGATCGCGCATGCGGAGCACCTTGGAAGAATCGCGGCGCGGTGTAGCGCCGAGCCATGCTCGGCGGCTCTCCGGTCAGGCCGCGGAAGAACCGCGCTGTGCGCGTGAGCCGAGCATGGCTCGGCTCTACAGGAGGTCGGGCAGCGGGCTGCTTACCAGACCACTTCAGCCATCGAACAGTTCAGGCCGGAACCAATGCCCAGAAGCGCGATGCGATCACCCTTCTTCAGCTTGCCCAGCTGCTTGAGCTTGCTCAGCACGATCGGCACCGAGGCCGGCCCGATGTTGCCGTGCTCGCCGAAGATGGTCATGACCTTCTTCGGGTCGATGCCGAAGTTCTTGATGAACGCAGCGGTGTGCGGCTGGCTCACCTGGTGGATCACGAACTGGTCCAGCTCTTCCACGGCCCAGCCGAGTGCGATCTTGGCGGCGGTGAAGGTCTTCTGTGCCAGCTTGATGCCTTCGATCAGCAGCAGGCGGGTGTCGGTGACCATGCGGTCCAGGTTGCCCAGGCACAGCTGGTTCCACTCGGTCGCCGAGCGGGTGACGCCACCCTTGTAGCGCGGCGCGTCCGGCACCAGCTCCGAGCGCGCCATCACCATCGCGGCAGCACCCGAACCGGTGGTCAGGGCCGCCAGTTCGTTGCGGAAGTCGTCGGCGGTGACGTCCGGAGCGGTCATGCGCTCCAACGTCTTCTCGTACACCAGGTTGGCGGTCTCGCCATCCACCACCAGCGCGTAGTCGATGTCACCGCGCTCGATCATGCGCGCGGCGATATCCATGCCGTTGATGAAGGCCAGGCAGGCGTTGGCGACGTCGAAGGTCATGCATTCGTCGCTGACGCCGAGGTTGCCCGACACGATGGAGGCGGTGGACGGCTCCAGGTAGTCGCGGCTGACCGAGGTATTGACCAGCAGGCCCACCTGCGTCGCATCGATTCCAGCGTCTTCCAGCGCCTTGCGGCCGGCCATGGTGGCAGCGTCGGACGCCAGCACGCCGTTGTCCCACAGGCGGCGCGCGTGGATGCCGGCGATATCGCCGAGCACGTCGGTGCGGATGCCCAGGCGATCCAACGTCGGCTGCAGGCGTTCGTTGATTTCCTTGGTGGTCAGCGTATGCGGTGCGTCGACGTGTGCCAGGCCGGCGATCGAGACATTCTTGAAGAGCATCGAGGTTAGCGCCAAGGCTCAGGCAAAAGGGGGCGCTATTCTATAACCCCGGGGGCCTTCACCGCATCTTTACGAATTCAGCGCTGGCCGTATGGTGAAGCGTTCAGCGCGGTGGGCACTGGAACGCGGCGAAACGCTGGCTGCCATCGGCCGGGGCCGCAGCGGCCTGCACGGCATTGGCACCTGCGCTCGGGGCCTCGTTGCGGGCCAGCGTTTCCAGCTCTTCCTGCACGCGCAGCGGGTTGCGGTTGTAGAAGCCGACCTTGCTCTTCACGGTGACGACCACTTCGCCCTTGGCGATGCAGCCAGCGGGAACGGGGCCTGCCGGCAGTACGCGGGTCGCCTTGCCGGCCGGTTCGATCGGCACCCAGGTACAGGCGGTGACGGTGAGCAGCAGGGAGGAAAGCAGCAGAACGCGCATGGGCAGATCCTGGAAGGGTATGGGGGGATTCTGCCTGAACAGCCTGAATCGGGGGTAGCCGGGGCGGAGCCCAGGTAGCGCCGGGCCATGCCCGGCGAGCGCACAGCGCGGCATGGCTGGCCGCCGGAAAGCCGCCGGGCATGGC
>NZ_JAPTFO010000163.1:0-2695 GCF_030985515.1 Stenotrophomonas sp. Sm10 | reverse complement strand
CCTCTTTATCAGTTACAATAGCTTCAGGTAATGCTGGTTGAATTTCTGGTTCCCCTTTGTCAGTCACAACCGCTTCTGGTAATGATGGTTGAATTTCTGGTTCCCCTTTGTCAGTCACAACCGCTTCTGGTAACGCTGGCTGAACTTCTGGTTCAACAAGATTACCGTCAATTGGAGCTGTATATTCTTGTTTCTCATGAACTTCCGGTTCCCCTTTATCAGTCACAACAGCTTCTGGTAACGCTGGCTGAACTTCTGGTTTCCCTTTATCAGTCACAACCGCTTCAGGTAATGCTGGTTGAACTTCTGGTTTGCCTTTATCAGTCACAACAGCTTCTGGTAATGTTGGTTGAACTTCTGGTTTGCCTTTATCAGTCACAACCGCTTCTGGTAATGCTGGTTGAACTTCCGGTTTTCCTTTATCAGTCACAACCGCTTCAGGTAATGCTGGTTGAACTTCTGGTTTCCCTTTTTCGGTTACAACCGCTTCCGGTAATGCTGGTTGAACCTTAGATTCGCCTTTCTCTGTCACAACTTTGGGTTGCTCAACTGGCGAAACAGTTGATGCCGGAGAAACCGACAAAACAGTTCTATCATCAAGCTCCAGGTAACCAACATATCTGTAACCAGAAATTTGCAACACACCATTATCTCCAGGCTCATGAAGATTAGAGCTCAAATTAAGTGCTGAAGTAGTTGACAGTGTAGCTAATCCTGTCGCCCCTACAATCAAAAATGTAGCTATTTTTTTATTTCTCTTATCTTTTGTAATAACTACAACAAGACTACCGATGGCCAATAAACCAAATGCAGTCATAATAGATTGAGAACTTCCTGTGTTTGGTAATGCGTCTTTTTCATAAACCAAGGCATATGACTCTTTTGATTCATCAGGAGTACCTGATTTCAGTTGAGCACGTTCATTTTGCGTCAAATTAGCATAATCCAAGTAGTGATATGTGGATGCCCCCACAACTGAGGGTGCAAATAAAAGACTCCCAAGAAATACTGAACCAACAATACCTTTTATTTTCCGAATGGAAAATTTATCTTTTTTTAATAATGACAATTCTAATCCTCTACATTTGCTTTTTATTTCCTAATAGTAAATACTATTTTTTATTATCAAAAATTGAACTTCTAAAATCATCGGTTTGGTCAAGATAAGCTTTAAAAATCGCTCTCTTCAACTTATGAACCGCACTGTCAGTCTCTGGATTATAGTTATCCCAATGAGTTCCTTCTGCATCCTGACGGACAGCAATATCCATTAAACTCTGTAAATCCTCTATCCTACTAGTAGTTTTTCTTGCAAAGGAAGTCCATGGCTGTGTTGTATCATTAAAGGTAACTTTGTTCAATTTATTGAACTTAGTTTGACGCTCTGTATACATAGCTTTTTTAAAATCACTCCAAGTGTGGTATTGTCCATTAAATAATTTCTGAAGTACTAATGTATCTGTTACTAATCCTTTGGTCTTACCATATGAGGTAATCGTTTTATTATTTTCCCTAGCATCGGGTTCAAATTGATTTGAAATATATGGTACCATACCATCTTTAAAGCCTTTTGCAGCCAATAGTTCATAAGCCATACGACGTCCCATTAGGTCACCTGGCGTT
Source organism: Stenotrophomonas sp. Sm10 (assembly GCF_030985515.1). Taxonomy (NCBI): domain Bacteria; kingdom Pseudomonadati; phylum Pseudomonadota; class Gammaproteobacteria; order Lysobacterales; family Lysobacteraceae; genus Stenotrophomonas; species Stenotrophomonas sp. Sm10. The sequence continues at coordinate 1,072 of NZ_JAPTFO010000163.1, read as the reverse complement.
CCGTCATCATTACTTAATGCTGCATAAATCGGCGCAAATAGTTTTATAGTAAAATAGCCATTTCTTTCGTATGTTTTTGACGCATATTCCCTAGACGAAATAATATTATTATCAATCAAATCATTGAATGAACGTAGTTTTTTAGCTTCTTCTACTGTTAGATCTCTGACAACATTTGTTGCATATACGTTATTTCCATCTGGATCCTTGACGAATACATTCTCAATTTTTCTCAGTGCAGTCATTTTCTCTGAATTAGATAAATGTTGAATGATTGATTGTCCTTCAAGATATTCCAACATATAGACAACATCAAACATATTGTGGACATATTGCTTCAAATCATCTGCACTATTAAATCTCGTAGTTGGATCGAGTATTTGTAATCGTTCTCCTTCTTTGCTATCCGATTTTAAATGTTTCAAGATCGAGTTGATGGTGATGGTTGCGTCATTTGGATGGTCTGGTGCTTGCAATAAGCCTTTTGCGAAGAACTCTGGTCCCAAGCCACTTCTTCGACCATAGCCACCAAGATAAATTTCTCTATCTGAGTTATGCGTCATTTCATGCGTATATGTTACCGCACCAGATTTATCAAGCATACGATAAGCCATATAGTAGAATGCGTCCCCTGTTGCATATGCACCATTAGCATTGTGAACTACATTATTACCTGCTGGACCAAAGAAATGTTTTATTGCTGGATGATTAGTTTCAAAGTTAGCTTCTTGTAACTTATTATCTTCATCATTTCCAAATCTAAATGCATCATATACTGGGATACTTCTAAATAATTTTTCTTTATTTTCATTATCTAGAATTTTATACCAATAATCATAATGGTCTCTAAATCGTTTAGCCGCTGCTTGTGCATTCTCTTCAACAAATTTATTTAATTTTTCTCCCTTAGGATATTCTTTACTTCTATATCTATCATATGCACCAAATCCAATAGTAGAGATATTCGCTATCATAAACACAGATTTTTCAGGTAGTGTTAATAACGGCAACACCATACTTTGATATTTCCATGATGGGCTAGTTAATCTATCATATACACCAATAGAATATG
>NZ_JAPTFO010000162.1:0-2725 GCF_030985515.1 Stenotrophomonas sp. Sm10 | reverse complement strand
CCTGTTAGGTCAACGCTGTCATCACCGTAAGTGGCAAGCGTAACAGGGAAGTTACTCTTGCTGGAGGTTTTAACCCCACCCATATTATGAGCCTGCCAGAACGATGTTCCGTTAGGATTGGAGAAATTAAACCCATTCTCAATCATGGTTTGCGTGATTGATGCAGATGGTAGGAACCCGCCAGCTTTCCAGGAAAGAATATAAGCTTCTTTGTGTTCCTTAACAAATGAATCAATCGAACCATCACCTGAAGAAACAGATGAGTCCGTTGAGGTTGACATGACTTCTGTCGTACAATTTGACTGAGAACCAACAACAGCTCCTAGAACACCTGCTAGTATTGATACACCTATGCTAATAATAAAAACTAAGGAGACAAGAGGAAGTAGTATTTTTAAGTAGACTGCTTTTTTCATGCCTTACCTCGTTCTACCATAATCCCAGAACTGTCCTTAAGATAGCATAGAAGATTAAGAAAATAACAAAACCAATACCAAGTTTCTTCAGACTCCTTAGGAACTCTTGATCACGTGCTTTCTGTGCTGCTAAACGTTCTGGATCAGATTCACCTTCAGATGCAAAATAATCCCTGACTTCCTGACTTCTCACCTTTCGAATGGTTATGTAGGCATTAATAGCCTGCTTTCGTCTTGCAATTGGACCAAGTTTTTGTGGATTCTTTTTTGACATATTGTCACCCTTTCTACTGGATTCCACCATAGCGTTGTGCTTCTGGTGCTAGAAGTTGTTGATTAAAGACCAAGTTTCCAACACCTGCGATATTCATAAACAGCTGGCCCTTAGTCAATCTCGGAAGCGTCTCTAACTCTGACTGATTCATAGAGCCTGCCAAAGCATTAGCAAGCAATGGAATACTTGTTTCATCAGTCTGAGCAAAAACACGGTACTGCATCAACCCAAAGATCCGCTGAACAGCTGTTACGTACGGATCTTTATGATTACCTGCTCCAGATTCAAAAAGAATTCCTCTAAGAGAATTGACGGATAGAACAACACCTGCAAAGTTTTCTCCCATAGAATCAATCATATCTGCTAGTAACTCAACACTGCTTTCATACTTAGGGTTGATCAATGTTTGAGCTTCACTGATATTAACAACATAGTGTTCCATATCCATCTCGGTGAGATGAGAATTAGCTTTTAAGAGCTGCTTACAGCGTTTTCCATTATTAACAATATCAGCTGAAACCAAGGATAATACTGAAAAGATTTGCGCATTAAGCAAGTGAGGGGTTCCTTTAAGGCCTGAGAAGTCAAAGGTGACCACTTGTTCAGAAGAAATATCCTGAAACTCTGTTGTCCCTTCAAACATTTCTGCATTCGTTGTTAGCAGTTCGTTGAAGGTTTTATAAATACGATTGACCGATTTAATCTCAATCTCATCAGGCTTATTCTGACTCATTAGACTACGCTTATAGTCATCCGTATACAAAATAAAATCAGACAGAATAGGATATTCCTCATTTACCAAGTCCGTAGCCTTTAGCTTTTCTGGATTCAGCTTAGGATTACGAGCCCACAATCCTTCGTCAATATAAAATTCATTGAGTAAATCACCGAAAGCTGTTAAATCATCACCTGTTACTTCACTATTAAGCAGCTTGAAGATACTCTTGAGTTTTTGAATATGAAGATTATAAGATTTCTTCTTATCTATCTCTGTTCCTTCTTCATTTGTAACTGTTGGAAAGACTTGAAAAATATTAATACGGTTAGCTTCACCTGATAAATCTAAGATGATACCATGTTGTTGTCTTGTTTGGTCAAGAAAAGTACCATTAGCATCAAAGTTACGAATATAGTTCCCTTTGGCATAAAGACCGTCAGTATGCTTTAGAAGGAATGAACGTTGCCCCATCTTAGGATTTCCAGAAATAATCATAAATGAGCGAGTTCGACGTTCATCACGTTCTAGAAAGTTAAAATTGACGGCTCCTTTAGTGGGTGTCCAGCCCATATAAACGCCTCTCTGGTCCTCTAACTTAGTGTGGTTAAAGAAATAACCACCTGCTAAATCATGCGCTCTGATGGAAATCCCACGTCTACGATTAGGCATATCTATTTGGTACTGTGCTGGAATAAAAGGAGCATGATATTCAAAATCTAATTCTCCTGATAGAATGGTTGACTTAAAGTTTGAAGTCTTGTCTTTTATATCCTCAACCTTTTTAAACAGAGCTTCTTTGGTTGAAGCAGAATAATAGTTTCGGACGTACATTCCTAACATCGTAATGTTTTTCTTGGTAATATCACGATCCAGCTGAGTCAGATCCTTGATTTCATCCAATTCTTGCTGGTTGTCAACGATTTTACTGTTGCCTGTAATACGAGTTGATTTTTCTTCAATGGCATCTTTAATTTCTTTCTTCAGTTCTTTATTATTAGCTCGATAAAGGGACAAAAAAGAACGTGTCTCTGGAATAAGCATGAGATCAGACAACCAAAATCGATCTAGATCTTCTGAAGGATATTCGTAAAAATGGAGTACTGTGTGATGACCATCACCACTCATCCAAGAGCGGTCATCCTTTTTAAAATCAATATTTCCTTGGGGTTGAATGCGACTGAGAAAAGCAAGGTCATAGCCTTGTGCTTTCAGTTGTCGTTGTCTACGTTTTGATAGTTCTGGCATCTTATCCTCCTATACTTTTTCGTTCATATTGTTAAATTGCTTGATAATTTGTTCCTTCTTAACCCTAGTTAT
>NZ_JAPTFO010000161.1:0-2731 GCF_030985515.1 Stenotrophomonas sp. Sm10 | reverse complement strand
CTGCGCACGCGTTGCGTGCGCGAGACCTGCAGCAGCCATTACCCGCCCGAAGTCATTGCGCCCTGGTCTGCCTCGCCGCCACCGTCGCAGTATGCGCGGCTGTTGTCGCAGGGCGGATGCGTAGTGGCCGAGGACGGGCAGGGTGGCCTGCTCGGCTTCGGCGTCTTTGATGCCGATGCCAATGAAGTCGATGCGTTGTTCGTCAATCCGGATCATGGCGGCCAGGGCATTGGCCAGGCGTTGATGCAGCGCCTGCTGGCGATGGCCGATCGTGAACGTGAGGTGGTGCTGTCGGCCTCGCTCAACGCCGTGCCGTTCTATCAACGCCAGGGGTTCGTCAGCGTGCGCGAAGAGGCCTACCCGCATCCCAGCGGCGTGGCGCTGGCTTCAGTGAGCATGCGCCGGCCGTGGTGAGTGCTCGTTTTCTGCGTTCTGTAGAGCCGAGCCCACGCTCGGCTGCTTTTGACTCAAGCCGAGCATGGGCTCGGCTCTACAGGTAACGCCGTCGAGCATGGCTCGACGCTACAAGGCAGGCGTCACCGCCCGGCCAGCCACCCGATTACGCCTTCCGCAGCACGCAGGCCACTGGCGTAGCACGCGGTCAACAGGTAGCCACCTGTCGGCGCTTCCCAGTCCAGCATCTCGCCGGCGCAGAACACGCCGGGCACTGCCCGCAGCATCAGGCCATCATCCAGCGCATCCAGGCGCACGCCGCCGGCGGTGCTGATCACCTCGGCCATCGGCCGGGGACGCAGCAGGCGCAGCGGCAGGCGCTTGAGCGTAGCCGCCACGGCAGGCAGGTCGCTGCCCGCTTCTTTACCCAGAATCTCGAACACCAATGCGGCTTTCACTGCATCCAGGCCGGCTTGGCGGCGCAGGTGCTCGCCGAAGCTGCGGCCCTTGCGTGGGCGTGACAGATCGGCAAGCAGGCGCGCCTCGTCGCGGCCCGGTACCAGATCCAGCCACAGCATCGCGTGGCCCTCGCGGTTGATGGTCTCGCGCAGGTCCGCCGCCATCGCATAGATCAGGCTGCCTTCGATGCCGTACTCGCTGGCCACGCATTCGCCCTGCAGCGACCGTGGCTGTCCGGCCAGGTCGATCCAGTGCGCGACCACCGGCTTCAACGGCGCGCCGGCATTGCGTTGGGCGAAGAATGGGGTCCAACCCACGTCGAAACCGCAGTTGGCCGACTGCAGTGGTGCGATGTCCACGCCACGGGCCTGCAGTGGCGCGACCCAGGCGCCGTCACTGCCCAGCTGCGGCCAGCTGCCGCCGCCCATGGCCAGCAGGGTGGCATCGGCATGTACTTCAACGGCGCCATCTTCGGTTTCAAATCGCAGCGCGCCATCCTCACCCCAGCCGATCCAGCGGTGGTTGGCATGCAGGCGCACACCCTGTTCCTTCAGCCGGCGCACCCAGCCACGCAGCAGCGGCGCAGCCTTCCGGTCGACCGGGAACACGCGGCCGGAGCTGCCCACATAGGTCTCCACGCCCAGGCCGGCGGCCCAGTCGCGCAGCGCCTGCGCATCGAAGTCGTCCAGCCAGCGGCCCACGGCCGTGGACTGCTCGCGGTAGCGGCTGTCGAACAGCGGACGCGGATCGGAATGGGTGAGGTTGAGCCCGCCCTTGCCGGCGATCAGGAATTTGCGGCCGGGCGACCCCTTGGCCTCGTACAGGTCGACGTCCAGCCCGGCGGCGCGCAGGCGCTCGGCGGCGAACAGGCCGGCCGGGCCACCGCCGATGACGGCGACGCGGTGGGGCATGGCGGCATCACGGTTTGACATCGAGCAGCTCGACGTCGAACACCAGCGACGATCCGGCCGGAATCGGGCCGACCTTGCGGTCGCCGTAACCGTAGTCCGGCGGGATCATCAGCGTGCGCTTGCCGCCAACTTTCATGCCGGCCACGCCCTCATCCCAGCCGCGGATGACCTGGCCGGCGCCAAGCGCGAAGGTGAACGGTTGGCCGTGCTTGAAGGAGCTGTCGAAGGTCTTGCCGTGCTTGGTCTCGGTACGGTTGTCGTAGATCCAACCGGTGTAGTGCACGGTGACCTTGCTGCCGGGAACGGCTTCAGCACCGGTACCTGGCACGGTATCGATCCGCTCGAAGGCGGTCAGGGTGCCGCCGGGCGGCGGGCCGGACGGTTCGGTCGAGCAGCCAGCGGCGGCGAGGGACAGCAGCAGGGGAAGCAGCAGGCGGCGCATCGGGCGTCTCCGGTAGGGCGCAGGTCGAGGGCGGCAAGGGTAGCGCATCGGCGCCGGGTATCATGGGGACATGGCAAAACTCCTGCTCAATCTGCGCAATGTCGGTGACGACGAATACGCCGATGTCTGCACGCTGCTCGACCAGCACGGCATCGCCTGGTACCGCACCGAACCCAGCCCCTGGGGCATTTCCAACGGAGGCCTGTGGCTGCGCGAGGACGCCGATCATCCACGTGCGAAGGCGCTGATGGCGGAGTACCAGGCCGAACGCGGGCCGCGCATCCGTGCCGAGCGTGAGCAGGCATTGCGTGATGGCACGGCGGAGACCTTCGGCAGCCTGTTCCGGCGGCGGCCGCTGTTCGTAATGCTGGTGCTGCTGGGGATGGCCGCTGCCGCTGCGCTGGTGCTGCTGCCGTTCGTGCTGTTGCGGGGGTAAGGGGTTTCGGCCGGGTTGCACCCGGCACCCGCAGACGCAACGGCGACGTCAAAAGCCGGGCTTCAGTGGGAGGGTGGGGCGGTGTGGGGA
>NZ_JAPTFO010000160.1:0-3063 GCF_030985515.1 Stenotrophomonas sp. Sm10 | reverse complement strand
AACGCCAAGGACGTACCGGTCGCACTGAGCGCGATCCAGGGCGAGAAGCTGGATGTGCTCGGCTCGGCCGGCGATGACATCCGCTTCCTGGCCGCACGCGTGCCCAGCCTCAACATCGAGTCGTCCTACGGCCGTGCCTTCCCGCGCTTCTACATCCGCGGCCTGGGCAACACCGATTTCGACCTCAATGCCTCGCAGCCGGTGTCGCTGGTGTATGACGACGTGGTGCAGGAAAGCCCGCTGCTGAAGGGCTTCCCGCTGTTCGACCTGGCCAACGTGGAAGTGCTGCGTGGCCCGCAGGGCACGCTGTTCGGCCGCAACACCCCGGCCGGTGTGGTCAAGTTCGATTCGGCACGCCCGTCGCAGGATGCCGATGGTTACCTCCGTGTCGGCTACGGCAGCTACAACAGCTGGAACGTGCAGGGCGCCTACGGCGGCCCGCTGACCGACCGCTGGTCGGCACGCGTCTCGGCCATCTACCAGCGCCGCGACGACTGGGTCGACAACACCCGCGTCGGCGCTCCCAACAGTGGCTTCGAAGGCTATGACGAAGCCGCCGGCCGCGTGCAGTTCCTGTACGAAGGCGACGACTTCGAAGCACTGTTCAACCTGCACAAGCGCAAGCTCAACGGTACCGCCCGCCTGTTCCGCGCCAACATCATCCAGAAGGGTGGCAATTCGCTGGTCGAGAACTTCGACCGCGACAAGGTGGCCAACGACGGCGTCAACTTCTCCGACTTGGAGACCTGGGGCGGCAGCGCGCGCCTGCAGTGGAACCTCGGTTCGGTGACCCTGCATTCGATCACCGGTTATGAAACCGCCGAGTCGCTCAACCGTGGCGACATCGACGGTGGCTACGGCGCGGCCTTCCTCGGTGCCGGCAACTACGGTCCGGGCCTGATTCCGTTCTCGTCGGAGTCGGCCGACGGCCTGCCGCACCACCGCCAGTGGACGCAGGAAGTGCGCATCGAGTCCAACGAATGGGGCCGCTTCGACTGGCAGGCCGGCGTCTTCTACTTCGATGAAGACGTGACCATCAACAACTTCAACTACGACTCGCTGACCCCGGGCAACCCGCAGACCGGACACGTGGTGCAGAACCAGCGCAACAAGGCGTGGGCCGTGTTCGCTTCGGGCGACTTCGATGTCACCGACCGCTTCAAGCTGCGTGCCGGCGTGCGCTATACCCAGGACAAGAAGGACTTCAGCGCCAGCGTGCTGCAGGCCGTTCCGTTCGGCACCCCGGTCAGCGGCCCGTACCTGGCCAACACCGACGTCAACGACGTCAGCTGGGACGTCAGCGGCGTGTACAAGCTGACCGACGACATCAACGCCTACGCCCGCGTCGCCAAGGGCTTCCGCGCGCCGTCGATCCAGGGCCGCCTGGCCTTTGCGCCGGGCCTGTCGCAGGCCGATTCGGAGAAGGTCATCTCGTACGAGGCCGGCATCAAGGCCGACCTGTTCGAGCGCCGCGCGCGCCTGGGCCTGAGCGTGTTCCGCTACAACGTTGACGGCCAGCAGCTGATCGCCGTGGGCGGTGCCAACAACACCGCCACCCTGCTCAACGCCGACAAGACCATCGGCCAGGGCGTGGAACTGGACCTGGAAGCCTACCTGGCCGACAACGTCCTGCTGACCTTCGGCAGCAGCTACAACGACACCGAGATCAAGGACAAGAACCTTGCGGTGGCGATCTGCGGCGGTGGCTGCACCATCAACGACCCGACCACGGTCATCAACGGCGGCACCTATGCGCTGGTGAACGGCAACCCGCTGCCGCAGGCGCCGAAATGGATCCACAACGCGACCCTGCGCGTGGGCTTCCCGCTCAGCGATGGCAGCGAGCTGTACGCCTACACCGACTGGGCCTACCGCAGCGCGGTGAACTTCTTCATCTACGAGTCGCCGGAATTCCGCGGCCGCAGTTCGCTGGAAGGCGGCCTGCGCCTGGGCTACAACTGGGATTACGGCCAGTACGACGTGGCGGTGTTCGGTCGCAACCTGACCAACCAGACCCGCGTGGTCGGCGCGATCGACTTCAACAACCTGACCGGCTTCCTCAACGAGCCGCGTACCTGGGGCGTGGAGTTCACCGCGAAGTTCTGATGCGGTGGCTGCGTTGATGCAATGAAGAAGGGCCGGCGCACTGCCGGCCCTTCTGTTTCCTGCTTCGTGTAGAGCCGAGCCTGCGCTCGGCTGCTCTGAGCCGAGCATGGCTCGGCTCTACAGAGGCGTGGCCTACAGCGCGCTCTGCGGGCGCACCTTCAGCACCGCATTCTCGGTGGCGCAGTCGCGGCTGGAGTGCAGGCCGGCCTTGCGCGCCGCTTCGATCTCCTTGCGTGCGGCCAGCAGGTCCTTGTTGAAGGCCGCGTTGTCGTGCAGGCGGGCCACGGCGGCGGCACCCATGAAGCGGCCTTCGAGGATGTCGCTCTGCCAGTGCACGTTGCACACCAGGCGGCTCTCGCCGTAGTTGCGCCCGCGCGCCTGGATGGCGTCGGCGCGGTCCGGCGCGATCTCCGACAGGATCAGTGCCCAGGCCCAGCCGATCGAGGTGTGGCCGGACGGGTACGAGCCGTTCTTGCGCAGGCCGTCTTCGTCCTTCGGCGAGCAGGTCGGTTCACCGTTGACCATGAACGGACGCGGGCGCTGGTAGTGGTTCTTGGCCGCCTTGGTCGCCGCGCTGGCGTCGATCCGGCTGCGCTCCAGCAGGCGATACAGCGCCGGGGTCTTCACCGCATCGACGTCGATGTCGGCGGCGCAGGAGAAGTGGTTGGCGCCTTCGGGGAAACCGAGTTCCGCATCGACGCCGGCCTGGGCGAAGCGCGGGCTGCCACGCAGCGCGCGGGCCTCACGGCTGACCTGCTCGTCCAGGGCGAACGCGGCCGAACCGGCCACCGGTGGTGCCGGTACCAGGTCGAGGCTGGCCGGAACCGCGCTCTTGTCCAGATAACCCACCGCCTTGGTGGTGATGTTGGCTTCGACGGCGGTCGGCTTGGCGGCGGTGGCGGCACAACCGGCCAGGGCAGCGGCCACGGCAAGGCCGAGCAGCGGGCGGGCAGGGTG
>NZ_JAPTFO010000015.1:0-69908 GCF_030985515.1 Stenotrophomonas sp. Sm10 | reverse complement strand
CCCCCTGAGGTCCGCTGTCCGCGACCAACCCAGCCACGAGGGGCCCCGCCGTTGGCTGGAACCCATCATTCCACGACGGAATTGGCGCCCAGGCGCCGCTGGGCCTACCATCGGCGGTCCCCACCCCCACCGCCCCTTCCATGTCCGCTCCCGCTTCCGCCGCACCGCGTCGCTGGTTCGTCGCCGGCGACTTCAACGGCTTCTTCGGCCTGGTCGTCGACAACCTCTCCATCCTCGGCTTCATCGCCATGGCTCTGGTCGGGATCTTCCAGTTCCCCGCCGACGTGGTGTTCGGCCGCATGTTCCCCGGCACCGCCTTCGGCGTGCTGATCGGCAACCTGCTGTACACCCTGATGGCACGCCGGCTCGCCGCGCGTACCGGCCGTGACGACGTCACCGCCATGCCGCTCGGCCTGGATGCCCCGACCAGCATCGGCATGGCCCTGCTGGTGCTTGGCCCGGCCTTCATCGCTTTCAAGCAGCAGGGCATGGACCCGCACGCGGCGGGCATCGCCACCTGGCAGCTGGGCATGGCCGCGCTGGTCATCATGGGCGTGCTCAAGTTCGTGCTGTCGTTCTTCGGTGAAGCGGTCACCCGCGCCCTGCCGCGTGCCGCGCTGCTGGGTTCCATCGCCGGCATCGCGCTGGTGCTGATGGGCCTGCTGCCGCTGCTGGAAACGCTGCGCTCGCCGCTGGTCGGCTTCACCACGCTGGGCCTGCTGCTGTACGTGCTGATCGCCAAGGGCAAACTGCCGGTGCGTGGCCCGGGCGTGCTGCTGGCCTTCGTGTTCGGTACCGTGCTGTATTACGGCCTCGGCCTGGCCGGGCTGGGCGCACCCGGCTTCCATGTACCGGAGTGGGTGCCACCGCAGGTGGTGCTGCCGCTGCCGACGCTGGGCTTCCTCGACGGCCTGCCCACCGCGATGACCTACCTGCCGCTGCTGCTGCCGTTCGGCCTGCTCATGGTGGTTGGTGGCATCAACGTATCCGAAAGCGCGCGCGCAGCCGGTGACGACTACCGCACCCGCGACATCCTGCTGGTGGAAGCGGTGGCCACGCTGGTGGCCGGTGTGTGTGGCGGCGTCGCGCAGACTACGCCGTACATCGGCCAGCCCGCCTACAAGCACATGGGCGCGCGCAGCGGCTATACGCTGCTGACCGGCCTGTTCGTCGGCATCGGCGGCATGCTCGGTATCATCTCCGGGCTGGTGCAGTGGTTGCCGCTGGCGGTGCTGGCACCGATCATCGTGTACGTGGCCATCGACATCACCACCCAGGCGTTCCAGGCTACGCCGCGTCACCATAGCGGTGCCATGGTATTCGGCTTCCTGCCTTCGGTGGCCTACCTGCTGGCGATCAAGGCGCCGGGCTGGATCGCACCGGACCAGCTGCCGCAGCTGCTGACCAAGCTCGACGGCCACGGCCTGCCGGAGCTGGCGGTGATCTTCACTCTCGGCAACGGCTTCATCATCACCTCGATGCTGTGGATTTCGGCGGTGGCGGCGATGGTCGATGGCCGCCTGCGCCGTGCCTGCGGGTTCCTGCTGGTGGCTGCGTTGCTGACACTGTTCGGGCTGATCCACTCGGTGGATCCGCGCGGCGGCATCTACCTGCCGTGGGACCTGGAAGGATTGGCGCGCATCATCAGTTTGCAGTTTGCCGGCGCCTACGTGGCCCTGGCGGTGCTGCTGGGCCTGCTGTCGCTGCAGAAGCAGCCGGTGCAACCGCTGGCTGATCGCACCGATCATTGACCGGTGACGCCGGGCATGGCCCGGCGCTACCGCTCCTTCCACTTCTGGTGCTCTGTAGAGCCGAGCCTGCGCTCGGCTGCTCTGAGCCGAGCATGGCTCGGCCCTACAGGGGCGTGTTGCAGGCGGCGAATGCTTACAGCGCGCTCTGCCGGCCAGCGGCCGGCACTACCGTTCGGCGTCCAGCTCCGGGTAGTGGCGGAAGATGCCATTCGTGTTGAACGCCAGACGTCGTTCCGAGGCCAGATAGGCGGCGATGTTCGGCCGCTTCGCCACCCGCGCCTGCAGCGCGCGCAGCAGGGGCAGGGTGGACGCCAGTGCCTGCATGCGGCGTGGAAACATGTAGTCCAGCCCAATCAGCAGCTGGAACAGCGACAGATCCACGTACGAATGCTCGCGCAGTGCATGGCGGCCACCGTTGGCGGCCAGCACCCGTTCGAAGTAGCCCAGGAACTTCGGCAGGCGCTCGCTGCGCAGCGACGCGGCACGTGCCTTGGCCTCGGTCTTCTGCTCTTCGTAGTATTTTGATGCGGCGATCGGATGGTGAGTGTCATGCACCTCGGCCACCAGGTCGGCGATGGTCAGCTGCAGTTGCAACGCCTGCATCCGCCGCGAGGCCGCCTGTGGCACCAGGTCCAGCGTCGGACCGAGGAAATCCAGGATCGCCGCGACCTGCGCGATGACCTGGCGGCCGGCCTTCAGGAACGGCGGTGCAAAGGGCTGTGGCCCGTCACTGCTGCCATCCAGGAATGGCTGCATCACCGCATCGCCGTGCACCCGCGCCATGTCGATGTAGTCGGCGCCGGCATCTTCCAGCGCCAGCCGCACGAACTCGCCCCGGCCCTGGATGCCGGTCCAGTAATACAGCGCATACTGCATGGCAGTGTCTCCGCAGGACAAGGCCCCCAGCCTCGCGCGCGGCATGCAAAGCAGGCGTGAGCGCGGCTTTGGCGCAGGGCGAAGCCGAACGGCAGCGGAACAGGCGGGGAACCGGCTGGAACCGGTGGGGTCACACCTTCTCCATGGGTGTGAAACGAGGTGCTGCATCATGCAGAGTGCAAAGGCGGTATGGCCCTGGGTGCTGGGTGTGGTGGTGATCGGCGGCGCGGGCGGTTGGTTGTTCCGCGATCAGCTGAGGCACCTGGCAGACGGTGTTTCGGTGCCGGTGCACTCAACCCCCGCCAGCACCAGCGCAGCGCCGCAACCGCAGGCGGCCGCGGACCCCGCGCCAGCACCGCCGCCGATCAGGCATCCGCTGGACACCGAGGCCGCCGCTGACCCGGCGCTGCCCAAGTTGGCCGACAGTGATGCGGCTGCCTGGGGCGCATTGAGCCAGCTGTTCCAGGGCGAGGGCCCGATGACCCTGCTGCTGCGCGATCACCTGATCCAGCGCCTGGTCACCCAGGTCGACAACCTGGACAAACCAAGCGTGCCGCCGACGGTGCTGGCCGCACGGCCGCTGCCGGGCAACCTGCAGGTCGAGCATGGCGAGGGCGGGGAACGCATCGCGGCAAGCAACTCGGCGCGTTACGCGCCCTATGTGCAGGCCTTCACTGCGCTGGATCCAGCGGCAACGGCTACGGCGTACAAGCGCTTCTATCCGTTGATCCAGCAGGCCTACGTCGACCTGGGCCGGCCCGACGGATATTTCAATGATCGCCTGGTCGCGGTGATCGACCATCTGCTGGAGACCCCGGAACTGGCCCAGGCGCCTCTGGTGCAGCGCGATGAGCGCGGCCGTTACCGCTTCGTCGATCCCACCCTGCAGTCACGCTCGATCGGGCAGAAGGCCCTGCTACGCATGGATCCTGCACAGGCGCGGGCGATCAAGCAGCAGCTGCGGGCGATCCGCAGCGCGATCACCCGCTGAGCCCGTCCACCGTGCGGAACTGATCGGGATCAACGCGCCGACCACACGCGCTCCGGCATGCTGGCCGCAGGCTGACTGGCCTCGGGGTGCAGTCGCAGCCACCCTTGAAACGGGGCGGGGCAACCGCATCTTCCCAGCATCGCCGGCGCGGGCCGGCCCTGATGACCGATGAGGATTCGCAATGCGGATGGACAAGCTCACCTCGCGTTTCCAGCAGGCGCTGGCAGACGCACAGTCGCTGGCCGTGGGCCGCGACAACAGCATCATCGAACCTGTTCACCTGTTCAGCGCGTTGCTGGACCAGCAGGGCGGCAGCACGCGCCCGCTGCTGGCCCAGGCCGGGGTGAACGTGCCGGTGCTGCGCGAGCGCCTGACCGAGGCGCTGGATGCACTGCCGAAGGTGTCCGGCCAGGCCGGCAACGTCTCGATGGGCAATGACCTGGGGCGCCTGCTGAACCAGACCGACAAGCTGGCCCAGCAGCACGGCGATGCCTTCATTGCCAGCGAGTGGTTCGTGCTCGCGGCGCTGGAAGACGGCGGCACGCTGGGCATGGCGCTGCGCGCCGCCGGTGCCGACAAGACCCGCCTGCAGGCTGCGATCGACAAGCTGCGTGGCGGCGAGAACGTGCAGTCGGAGAATGCCGAGGAACAGCGGCAAGCGCTGGAGAAGTACACCATCGACCTGACCGCGCGTGCCGAGAGCGGCAAGCTCGATCCGGTGATCGGCCGTGACGAGGAAATCCGTCGCACGATCCAGGTGCTGCAGCGCCGGACCAAGAACAACCCGGTGCTGATCGGCGAACCCGGCGTGGGCAAGACCGCAATCGTGGAAGGGCTCGCCCAGCGCATCATCAATGACGAAGTGCCCGAAGGCCTGCGCGGCAAGCGCGTGCTGTCGCTGGACATGGGCGCGCTGATCGCCGGCGCCAAGTTCCGCGGTGAATTCGAGGAGCGCCTGAAGGGCGTGCTCAACGACCTGGCCAAGAACGAAGGACAGATCATCCTGTTCATTGACGAACTGCACACCATGGTCGGTGCCGGCAAGGCCGATGGCGCGATGGATGCCGGCAACATGCTCAAGCCGGCCCTGGCGCGTGGCGAGCTGCATTGCATCGGTGCGACCACGCTGGACGAGTATCGCAAGTACATCGAGAAGGATGCCGCGTTGGAGCGCCGCTTCCAGAAGGTGTTCGTGGGCGAGCCGTCGGTGGAGGACACCATCGCGATCCTGCGCGGGCTGAAGGAAAAGTACGCCGTGCACCACGGTGTGGAAATCACCGACCCGGCCATCGTGGCTGCAGCCACGCTGTCCAACCGCTACATCACCGACCGCCAGCTGCCGGACAAGGCCATCGACCTGATGGACGAAGCCGCCTCACGCCTGCGCATGGAGATCGACTCCAAGCCGGAGGAGCTGGATCGCCTGGAACGCCGGGTGATCCAGCTGAAGATCCAGCGCGAGATGCTGAAAAAGGAGAAGGACGAAGCCTCGCGGCAGCGCTTGGCCGATCTGGAGAAGGACATCGATGCGCTGGAGCGCGAGTTCTCCGATCTCAATGAAATCTGGAAGTCGGAGAAGGCCGCGCTGCAGGGCGCAACCAAGATCAAGGAACAGGTCGAGCAGGCCAAGCTGGAGCTGGAGGCCGCGCAGCGCCGCCAGGATTTCGCCAAGATGAGCGAGATCCAGTACGGCCTGTTGCCGCAGCTGGAAAAGCAGCTGGCCGCGGCCCAGGAAGCCGAGCACAAGGACTTCAAGCTGGTACAGGACCGCGTGACCGACGAGGAGATCGCCGAGGTCGTTTCGCGCTGGACCGGCATCCCGGTCAACAAGATGCTCGAAGGCGAGCGCGACAAGCTGCTGCGCATGGAAGAGGTGCTGCACAACCGCGTGGTCGGCCAGGAGGAAGCGATCAAGGTCGTCTCCGATGCCGTGCGCCGCTCGCGTGCAGGCCTGTCCGATCCGAACCGTCCGGCCGGCTCGTTCCTGTTCCTCGGCCCCACCGGCGTCGGCAAGACCGAGCTGTGCAAGTCGCTGGCCGAATTCCTGTTCGACAGTGCCGACGCGATGATCCGCATCGATATGAGCGAGTTCATGGAGAAGCACAGCGTCGCGCGCCTGATCGGCGCGCCTCCGGGCTATGTCGGCTACGAGGAAGGTGGCTACCTGACCGAGGCCGTGCGTCGCCGTCCGTACTCGCTGATCCTGCTGGACGAAGTGGAGAAGGCGCATCCGGATGTGTTCAACATCCTGCTGCAGGTGCTGGACGATGGCCGCCTGACCGACGGCCAGGGCCGCACCGTGGACTTCCGCAACACCGTCATCGTGATGACCTCGAACCTGGGCTCGCACCAGATCCAGGACATGAGCGCCGACGACAGTCCGGAGGCCTACACGCAGATGAAGGCGGCGGTGATGGGCGTGGTGCAGGCGCACTTCCGTCCGGAGTTCATCAACCGCCTGGACGACATCGTGGTGTTCCACCCGCTGGACAAGCAGCAGATCAAGCAGATCGCGCGCATCCAGATGCGCGGGCTGGAGAAGCGCCTGGCCGAGCGCGGGTTGAAGCTGTCGGTCTCCGATGCGGCGTTCGATCTGCTCGGCAACGTCGGCTTCGATCCGGTATATGGCGCGCGCCCGCTGAAGCGCGCGATCCAGTCGCAGCTGGAGAATCCGCTGGCGCAGCAGATCCTGTCCGGCGCGTTCGTCAACGGTGACACCATCGAAGTCGGCAATGAGGGTGGGCATTTGGTCTTCGCCAAGGCCTGAACCGGTGGCGCGCCTGCCATGGCTGGCGCGCCACCAAAGCCTCAGCAAGGCACAATGATCCCGTTTTACTTTCGCAAGGACGAGGAGAACCGCATGGACGTTACCCGCAGGGTTTCACTCTGCGTGGCGCTGGCGCTCGCTGCAGTTGCTGGACACGCCGCAGCCGTCGAACAGGTCCAGCTGCCGCCGATGAAGGGTTACCAGCAGGCCCACCAGAGCACCGACGCACAAGGCAATCGCATCACCGAGTACGTGCCGCAGGGCCAGACGGTGCAGGACTGGACCGACATGGTCACCGTCAACGATGCGCCGAACAGTGGCCATGTGAGTCCGCGCGAGTTCCTCGGCATCATCGAGGCGGGGTGGCGCATGGCCTGTCCGGCTGCGCAGAGCCACTGGATCCGCGAAGGCGAGGAGGGCGGACGGCCATTCGCGCTGCTGATGCTCAGTTGCCCGCTGAACCCCGGCACCGGCAAACCGGAGTTCACCTGGATCAAGGGCATGCAGGGCAGGCAGGGCTTCCACACCGTGCAGAAGTCGTTCCGCGCCGAACCGGAGAAGGACGACGTCGTGCAGTGGATCGGCTGGCTGCGCGAGGTTGGCTTGTGCGGCAGCGGCGACGCCCCGGCCTGCCGCTGATCGCAGCAGAAGAGGGCGCCCAGCGGCGCCCTTCATGCATCAGAAGCGGTGCGTATAGCCGCTCATCACGCCGAACTGGTTCGCCTTCTGCACGATCGGGCTGTCGGCGGCATCACCGAGCAGGCGCGTGCCTTCGGCCGAGATGTACCAGTTGCCGTTGCGGCCCACGCGGTGGCTCCACTTCAGGCCGACACCGGCACTGACCAGGCCGGCCTTTGGCTTGTGCTCGGCAAAGCCGGTACGCGCCGCCTGTTCCGGGCTGACGCCGTACCAGGTCTGCATGTAGCCGCGGTTGCCGTAGTCGGCGGACACGCTGCCGCTGACCACGCCGCCGGCCAGGTCGAACAGCGGCATGCTCAGGTTCAGATGGATCTGCTGGGTGGCCAGGCCGTTCTCGGCCTTGTCCTCGTCTTTGCGGGTGAACTGCCAGGAGCCGCTCAGCACGGCTTCGCCCAGCGTATAACCAGCCGAGACGCCGACCAGGGGACGGGTATCGATATCACCCATGCCGCGCAGGAAGTCGGAACCGCCGAGCAGCGAGTCCTTTTCCTTGCGGATGCCGCTGGCGCCGACATACGCGCGCACGCGGGTGTGCTCGCCGATGGAGGTGCCCCAGCCAATGCCACTGGTGCCCAGAAACCATCCACCCGGCGAGGTGACATCAAAGGACAACGACGGCGTCGCACGATACTCCTCGCTGCCGCTGTAGCGCGGCGCCACGCCACCGCCGGCAGCGAGCTCGAAGGTCCAGTGGTCATCCCTGGCGTAGGCGATCGGTGCGGCGAACAGCGGCAACAGGGCCAGGCAGAGCAGGGCGGGGGAACGGCGAAGCTGGGACATGGAAACTCTCGACAATGGGAGGAAGGCAGCGCGCGCATCCGGCGAGTGCTGCAGGGTCGCTAGCGTGGCGATACGCCGGCGACCGATCCGTCCGCAGTTGTGCGGGAGTTGTAATCAACTGTAATTGCACCCAAGGGCGTTCAGCTGGCAGCCAGCGGCCAGTGCATCTCCAGGCGCGCGCCGCCCAATGTGGCGCGGCTGATGCGAAGCTCGCCGCCGTGGCGGACGGCAATGCGGCTGACGATGGCCAGGCCCAGGCCGAAGCCCCCGGTATCGCGGCTGCGGCTGTCATCCAGGCGGGTGAACGGGCGCATCACCTTCTCGCGATCGGCTTCGGCAATGCCGGGACCGTCATCATCCACGCGCAGGCAGGCGCGGCCGCTGACACCGACCAGCGAGACTTCCACCTGCGAGCGCGCATGGCGCAGCGCATTGCCGACCAGATTGCTGAGTGCCAGCTGCAGCAGGCGCGGCTCGGCATCCACGCGTGGCAACGCACTGGGCTGCACGCGCAGTACCACCCCGGCGCGTTCGGCATCACGGCGTGCATCGGCCAGACAGGCCTGCAGCCAGTCGTTGGCTTCGATGCGCTGCATCGGCTCGCCTTCGCTGGGATGCTCCAGGCGCTCATAGGCCAGCAGTTCGCTGACCAGCCGGTTGAGCTCGGCCAGATCGCCGTGCAGCCCCTGTGCCAGCCGTGCACGGCGTTCGTGATCGTCGCTGTCCTGCATCAGGTCCAGGCCGAAGGCCACGCGCGCGATCGGCGTGCGCAGCTCATGCGAGATCGCATGGGTCAGGTCGCGCTGGCGCTGCACCAGTTCGGCCACGCGTGCCGCCATGCGGTTGGAGTGGTCGACGATGACCCGGATCTGCGAGCGTGGCGAGACCTGCGCACGTGCCTGCAGATCGCCAGCGCCGATGCGGTCGGCGTGCAGGCGCAGCGCTTCCAGGTCGCGCCAGAGCAGGCGCACCCACGCGTACAGGCTGGCGCCCACCAGCAGCAGGATGCTGAGGTAGGCGGCGATGGTCATGTACGTCGTCATCTGCACCGCGCCAGGCAGGCGCAGGTGCAGCCAGCGGCCATCGCTGCCCTCGATGGGCAGCAGGACCTGCTGGTATTGATCGCGCACGATGAAACCATCGGCCTTCACGGCCACCTGTTCCTGCGCGTCGAGTGCTGGAGGTTTGTCGAGCAGCGTCAGGGCGATGCCGTAGTGTGGCTGCCACTGCTGCAGGCGCTCACGCTGCTGGTCGGCATCCAGGCCGGCCAGGCCACTGCGCAGGGCGTACACCTGACCACGCACCTGCTGGACGAAGACGCGATCCTGCACGGGCGTGTAGATGCCATCCAGGATGTGGTTGAGGAAGAACACCGACACCAGGAAGCAGGCACCCGTGATAAACCACAACCACAGGAACAGCCGCTTCATGCCGTCCAGGCCGACGGATTGAACTGGTAGCCACGGCCCCACACGGTCTTGATCCGCCGCGGTTCGCGCGCATCATCGCCGAGCTTGCGGCGCAGCTTGCCGATGCTGACATCGACACTGCGGTCCAGGCCGTCAAAGCCGATGCCGCGCACCGCCTGCAGGATATGGTCGCGCGACAGGATCTGCCCCGGCTGGCTGGCCAGCAGCCACAGGATCTCGAATTCCGTGGTGCCCAGCTCGACCGGCTGACCGTGCAGGTGCACTTCGCGCTGCATGCGGTCGATCAGCAGTTCGCCATGCATCAGACGGCTGGGTGTGCCGGTGTTGCTGCTGCCATGGCGGCGGCGCAGCAGGGCGCGCAGGCGGGCCAGCAGCAGGCGCGGCTCGATCGGTTTGTGCACATAGTCATCGGCGCCCGATTCCAGGCCCAGCACCTGCTCGATGTCGTCTTCGCAGGCGGTCAGCATCAGGATCGGCACGTCGGAGAAACTGCGAATCTGCCGGCACACGTCGATGCCGCCGAGGCCGGGCAGCATCAGGTCCAGCACCACCAGTTCCGGCGCATGCTGGCGGCAGGCCGCGCCGGCCAAGTCGCCACGGGCGACGTGCTGCACGGCAAAGCCATGCTCGTTCAGGTAGTCGCTGACCAGTTCGGCCAGGCGACGATCATCCTCCACCAGCAGGACCGGTGTCGGCGTGCCGTTGGCGGTGGGTGTCCAGGGGGATGGCTGCATGCGCGTGGGGCCTCCGTGCCCGGGCACGAGCGCCCGGCGGCGCAGCCTAGCAACGGTCCATGACGGCTGCCTGAATCGCGGCCAACCTGATAACCGCCGGTACGCACGTCATCGCCAGCGGCTCTCAGTGCCACGCCCCGGCTGGCCTATGGTGGCGGTTTCCCCGGATGGAGCCTGGTGCAATGAGCGACCCGCAGTGGCAACTGGAAACCTTGGCCGTGCATGGCGGCTATCGGCCCGATCCGACCACCCGCGCGGTGGCGGTGCCGATCTACCAGACGGTGGCGTACGCCTTCGATGACACCCAGCACGGGGCCGACCTGTTCGACCTGAAGGTGCCGGGCAACATCTACACGCGCATCATGAATCCCACCACCGACGTGCTGGAGCAGCGCTTGGCCGCGCTGGAAGGTGGCATCGGCGCACTGGCGCTGGCCTCGGGGCAGGCCGCGATCACCTATGCCATCCAGACCATTGCAGAGGCCGGGGACAACATCGTCGCCTCCAGCGCGCTGTATGGCGGCAGCCTCAACCTGCTGGCGCACACGCTGCCGCAGTACGGCATCCAGGCGCGCTTTGCTGATCCGGCTGATCCTTCTGCGTTCGCCGCGCTGATCGACGAGCGCACCAAGGCGGTGTTCGTCGAATCCATCGGCAACCCGCGTGGCAACGTCACCGACATCGCTGCGATTGCGGAGGTCGCGCATGCCGCCGGGGTGCCGCTGATCGTCGACAATACGGTGGCCACGCCCTTCCTGCTGCGCCCGTTCGAGCACGGCGCCGACATCGTGGTGCACTCGCTGACCAAGTACCTGGGCGGCCACGGCACCAGCCTGGGCGGCGCGATCATCGATTCGGGCCGCTTCGACTGGACCGCACAGCCCCAACGCTTCGCGCGGCTCAACCAGCCCGACCCCAGCTACCATGGCGTGGTCTATACCGAAGCCCTGGGGCCAGCGGCCTACATCGGCCGCGCGCGGGTGGTGCCGCTGCGCAATACCGGCGCTGCGTTGTCGCCGTTCAATGCGTTCCTGATCCTGCAGGGCATCGAGACCCTGGCCCTGCGCATGGAACGCATCAACGCCAATGCACTGGCCGTCGCGCAGTACCTGAAGGCGCACGCCAAGGTAGCGTGGGTGCGCTACGCCGGACTGGCCGACGACCCCGAGCACGCCGCCGCGCAGCGCTATCTGGGTGGGCACGGCTCGGGCGTGCTGACCTTCGGCCTGCCGGGCGGGCGCGAGGCAGGCGCACGTTTCCTTGACGCGCTGAAATTGTTCACCCGCCTGGTCAACCTGGGCGATGCGAAGTCACTGGCCACCCATCCGGCCTCGACCACCCACCGCCAGTTGGATGCGGCGGAACTGGCCAAGGCCGGCGTCAGTGAAGACACCGTGCGGCTGTCGATCGGCATCGAGCACATCGGCGACCTGCGCGCCGACCTGGAGCAGGCCCTGGCCGCAGCCTGATAGCCGCGCGCTTGGTGCATATCGCCACAGGCGATCACCACCGGTGGCGCGATGCGCTACGGTGGAACTGCCTCTCCAAGGCGTGGCAACGTGGCGATCCAGATCCCCGGTCGATGCGGGTCGACCGGGGATCTTTTTTGTTTCCGGGGTCAGATCCGTTTTCCTGCGGAAAACGGATCTGACCCAATGCACCGCCGTGTCGACCAAGGTCGACACCCACCAACAGCAGCGGGGACCCACCCCGCCATCCCACGGATAGTCAGCTTTTGCCTTTGCCTTTGCTGTTGCCTTGGCAGGTGCAGGGCTGCAAGCCCTGCCGCACCCACACCCCTCACACCACCGGAATGCTGTGCTGCCCCAGATTCCGGTACGGCGGCGTGGCCATCACCATCTCCGCCAGCGAATACGCCAGCTCACGTTCGGCCATCACCGTGCCATCGGCACCGTGTTCCAGCAGATGCTTCACTTCCGCATCGCTGTGCGCACGCGCCAGCAGGGTCAGGTCCGGGTTGATCGCCCGCAGCTTGGCCAGCGCCTCACCGGCTTCCAGCGGCTGCGGAATCGCCAGCACCGCAATCTTCGCCCGCTCAGGATGGGCCTCGGCCAGCACCCGGTCGGCCGCCGCACTGCCGCGGATCGCCGCCAGGCCCTTGGCGTGCGCCGCCTCGACGTGTTCCTTGTTGTCATCGATCACCAGCACCGGCACGCCACGGTCGCTCAGCACCTGCGCCAGTTCGCTGCCGACCCGGCCATAGCCGATCACGATGGCGTGGTCATGCAGGTCCCGTGACGGGCCGATGGCTTCAGGCGGCTCGGGTGCCTGCGGGGACTGCTCCTGCTTGGCCTGCCAACGGTCGAGCAGGCCGAACACCAGTGGGTTGAGCATGATCGACACCAGCGCACCGGCCAGCACCAGCGACTGGCCTTCCTTCGGCAGGATCTGCAGCGCCACGCCCAGGCCGGCGATGATGAAGGCGAACTCGCCGATCTGTGCCAGGCTGGCCGAGATGGTCAACGCGGTGCTGGTCGGGTGGCCGAACGCACGCACGATGAAAAATGCCGCCGCCGACTTGCCGAACATGATGATGGCGACGGTGGCCAGCACCTGCCACGGATGCTGGACGAGGATGTTGGGGTCAAACAGCATGCCGACCGACACGAAGAACAGCACCGCGAACGCATCGCGCAGCGGCAACGAATCATGCGCGGCCTTGTGGCTCAGCTCCGATTCGTTGAGCAGCATGCCGGCGAAGAACGCGCCCAGCGCGAACGAGACACCGAACAACATCGCCGAACCGAACGCCACGCCCAGCGCGATTGCCAGCACCGACAGAGTGAACAGCTCACGCGAACCGGTACCTGCGATGCGCTCCAGGATCCACGGGATGACCCGGCGCCCGACCACCAGCATCACCGCCACGAACAGGCCCAGCTGCACGAAGGTCCAGCCGATGTCGGCCAGCACGCTGCCGAGCGAGTGCGATTCCTTGGCCGCGTCGGGGCCGAACACACCGGCCATCACCGGCATCATCACCAGTGCCAGCACACAGGCCAGGTCTTCCACGATCAGCCAGCCGACCGCGATCTTGCCGCGCATGGTCTCCAGCAGACGGCGTTCCTCCATCGCCCGCAGCAGCACCACGGTACTGGCGGTGGCCAGCGAGAAACCGAAGATGACGCCATGGATGGCGGGCCAGCCCATCAGCGAGGCCACGCCCCAGCCGAGCAGGGTGGCCACGGCGATCTGGCCGATGGCACCGGGGATGGCGATGGCCTTGACCGCCATCAGGTCCTTCAGCGAGAAGTGCAGGCCGACGCCGAACATCAGCAGCATCACGCCCAGTTCGGCCAGCTGGTTGGCCAGCGCCTGGTCGGCGACGAAGCCGGGGGTGAACGGGCCTACGCAGATGCCAGCAACCAGGTAACCGACCAGAGGGGACAAGCGGAGCTTGTTGGCCAGCGCGCCGAAGATGAAGGCGAGCCCCAGGCCAACGGCCACGATGTTGATCAGGTCGGTGTCATGGTGCATCGGCACTCGCAGGAAATCGGGGGGATGTCCCGATTTTCACCTAATGGGCCAGATGCAGCAAACCCTGCAGGAAAATGGGGTCAGAGCCCTTTTTCCAGCAGGAAAAGGGCTCTGACCCCACAGGGTATGCCGGCCAGCGGCCGGCACTACCCCTTACCAGGTGTACTTGATCCGCCCGTACACATACGCGCCGTTGAAGCCGAACGGCGAGTAGTTGCTGTAGGGCAGCATGCCGAAGGTGGAGTTCTGCAGGTCTTCGGTGCGGTCCGGGTACTTGTCCAGCAGGTTGTCGGCGCCCACGGTCAGGGTCCAGTTGCTGCTCGGCTTGTAGCTGGCCGAGGCATCCACCACCCAGGCATCGCCGTAGGTCTGGTCGCGCAGCGCGGTGGCCGAGTTGCGCACGGTGAACTTGCCGTAGCGGGTGGCGGCCAGGCCCAGTTCCCAGTGATCCGAACGCCAGGTGCCACTCAGGATCGCCTTGTCGCGCGGGTAGCTGTCCTCGATGCGACCGATCTCATCACGGCCGATCAGCGACTGGGTCAGGCCCAGCGTGCCGAACACCGCTGGGGTGCCGCCGACACGGCGCACTTCGGTGTCGTTGTAGCTGTAGGCGGCGGTCAGCTCCAGGCTGCTGGCGTTGAACGGCACCGTATAGCTGGACACGAAGTCGACGCCGCGGGTGCGCGTATCCAGGCCGTTGGTGAAGTACGAGAACGCGGTCACCTGCGGCAGGCCGAGGGTGCCCAGCAGCGCGCTGGTGGCGGCGTTGGTGGTGATGCTGGACGACAGCGCGATGCGGTCATCAATGTCGATCTGGTACGCATCGACGGTGATGTACAGGCGGTCGACCGGCTGCAGCACCAGGCCCAGGCTGTAGGAGGTGGAGGTTTCGGCCTTCAACGGCGAGGCGCCCAGCGCCTGCGCGGCCGGGCTGGTGGTCGGGAAGGTGCCACGCTCGACGAACACGCCATTGAGGAACTGGCTGGTCACCGCCTGGTAGCCCTGCTGCGCCAGCGAGGGCGCGCGGAAACCGCTGGAGGCGGTGGCACGCAGCGCGACCTTGTCGGTGAATGCATAGCGCGCCGACAGCTTGCCGGAGAAGCGGTCGCCGAAGTCCGAGTAGTCCTCGTAGCGGCCGGTGATGCCGGCCGAGAACTTCTCGGTCAGGTCCGCTTCCAGGCCGGCATAGACCGCGTAGTTGTGGCGGTCGGCATGCACTTCATTGGTCGGGGTGAAGCCCGCGAAGCCCTGCGCGCCGCTGCCGGTGTACGAGTTCAGCTCGCCCGGGTTCTGGTCCCACTTTTCCTTGCGGTACTCACCACCGAAGGACAGCGTGACCGGGTAGGCCAGGCCCCAGTCCAGTGACTTGGTCAGGTCGGCATTGAAGATGTCCTGCTGGTACTTCAGCGTGCCGTCGTAGAACGAGCGCGGGCTGGTGGCGCCGAGGCTGTAGTTGATGCTGTTGCGGGTGTGGAAGTCGAGGGTGTTCTCGCCGTGGTTCAGGCTCAGGTCCCAGGTCCAGCCGTTGTCGGTGTTGCCCTTGACCCCGGCCACCAGCGAGCGGTCCTTGGAGTACTGGTTGATCTCCGGCACGTAGCCGTCCGGGTAGGTCTGCGCCAGCAGCGCGCTCTGCCCGCTGTGGTTGCGCGAACGGTAGAACGCAAACGAGGTGATGTCGCGGTTGCTGAGCAGCGCGCTGGCGTAGCCGGTCACGTGGTCGCTGAAGTCGAAGCTGGCGTTGGCCGAGGCGGCGGTGGCATCCACGCGCGGGTCGCCGACGATGAAGGTCTTCTGGCCGATGCTGGGGAAGTTGCCGGTGTTCGGCGTGGTGCCGCGGTACGGGCCGGCGCGGTTGCTCTCGTCCTGCTGGCTGATCTGGCCGGCCACGTGCACCCGGCCGCGGCCGTTGCCGAACTCGACGCCGGTGTCGCCGGAGAGCTGGTACTTGTTGCCGTCACCGGCCGAGTACTGGCCGTAGTCCACGGCCAGGCTGCCGCCACGGCCGCTGCCCTTGAGCACGATGTTGATGACGCCGGCGATGGCGTCCGAGCCGTACTGCGCCGACGCGCCGTCGCGCAGCACTTCCACGCGCTCGATCGCGGCGATCGGGATCGCGTTGATGTCCACCGCCGACGAGCCACGGCCGATGCTGCCGTTGACGTTGATCATCGCCGAGGTGTGGCGCCGCTTGCCGTTGACCAGCACCAGCACCTGGTCTGGCGACAGGCCGCGCAGTTGCGCCGGGCGCACGCCGCTGGTGCCGTCGGTCAGGGCAGGGCGCGGGAAGTTCAGTGAGGGCAGGGCGCGCGACAGTGCGGTGGCCAGTTCACTGGTGCCGGTGGACTGCAGCACTTCAGGGGTGATGATGTCGATCGGCGACTGCGATTCGGCGACGGTGCGGTCGGCCACGCGGGTGCCGGTGACGATCACGGTGTCCAGGGTGTTGGCGGCGGTGCCGGCCTGCTGGGCGGCGGCGACGAACGGAGAGCCACCGAGTGCGACAGCGACGGCGGCGGCGATCAGGCTGGTCTTGCGGGTCATCGGGATGGGGCTCCGGTTGGCGGGGGCGGCACCGGAATCGACATCACGGGGGTGAGGCGGACGGCGGTTGTTGCGGTGCGCAATACAGCAATTAACGGGATATTCAGTGCCTGTCAAATGCCGGTCATCGAAAAAAACGTTGCAGCAGCAACCATTTAGCCAGGACCGGCACCGGCGGGGAGGAGACCCGGGACGCGCGCGGCCAGGACGTGGGAGAGAGGAACGTCGGCCACTGCGCATCCCGGGGCGCGTCAAGTATTCGTTAACGCTAGAATTACGTCGCAGGAACAGTGCTCACCAGCACATTCCATCCGGTTATATGGACCCCTCCCCCGATGATCTCCCTTCGTAATTTCGCCTTGCGCCGCGGCGAGCGGCTGCTGTTGTCCAATGTCGACCTGACCCTGCACGCCGGTTACCGGGTAGGTGTGGTCGGCCGCAACGGTGCTGGCAAATCCAGCCTGTTCGCGGCGGTGAAGGGCGAACTGGAGGCCGACAAGGGTGACGTCGACCTGCCCGGCAAGGTCCGTATCGCCAGCGTGGCCCAGGAAACCCCGTCGCTGCCGGACCCGGCGCTGAGCTTCGTGCTGGGCGGCGATACCGAGGTGGCCGCGGTGCTGGCCGAAGAGGCCGAGGCGACCGCCCGCGAAGACTGGGAGGCGGTGGCCAACGCACACACGAAGATGGCCGAGATGGGCGCCTACGACGCCGAAGCGCGCGCCGGCAAGCTGTTGCACGGCCTTGGTTTCCCGGCCGAGACCCACCACCGCGCGGTGTCCTCGTTCTCCGGTGGCTGGCGCGTGCGCCTGAACCTGGCCCGTGCGCTGATGATGCCCAGCGACCTGCTGCTGCTCGACGAACCGACCAACCACCTCGATCTGGACGCGGTGTACTGGCTGGAACAGTGGCTGCTGAAGTACCCGGGCACCCTGCTGCTGATCTCGCATGACCGCGAGTTCCTCGACAACGTGGCCACCCACACCCTGCACCTGCACGGCGGCGGCGCCAAGCTCTACCCGGGCGGCTACACCGATTTCGAGCGCCAGCGCGCCGAACAGCTGCGCCAGCAGCAGATCGCGCACGAGAAGGAACAGGCCGAGCGCGCCCACCTGCAGAGCTTCATCGACCGCTTCAAGGCGCAGGCCAGCAAGGCCGCGCAGGCGCAGAGCCGCATGAAGCGCCTGGCCAAGCTGGCCGGCACCGAAGCGGTGCGCGCCGAACGCGAGTTCCGCATCGAGTTCGCGCCGCCGGCCAAGCTGCCGTTCTCGCTGATCCGCCTGAATCACGTCGAGGCCGGCTATGGTCAGGACGCGGTGATCCTGCACAACGTCGGCTTCGGCCTGGAAGCGGGCCAGCGCATTGGCCTGCTCGGCCCGAACGGCGCCGGCAAGACCACCCTGGTGAAGACCCTGGTGGGTGAACTGGCGCCGATCGTCGGTGAGCGCATGGCGCACCCGGACCTGAAGATCGGCTACTTCGCCCAGCACACGGTGGAGTCGCTGCACGAAGGCCAGTCGCCGATGGAGCACTTCCGCGAGATTGCCCCGGATGCGCCGAACCAGTCGTTCCGCGATTTCCTTGGCAAGTGGAATTTCCCCGGCGACCGTGCGTTCGAGCCGGTCGATGGTTTCTCCGGCGGCGAGCGCGCGCGCCTGGCGCTGGCGCTGATCGCCTGGCAGCAGCCGAACGTGCTGCTGCTGGACGAACCGACCAACCACCTTGACCTGGAAATGCGCGAAGCGCTGGCCGAAGCGCTGGCCACCTTCGAAGGCGCGATCGTGATGGTCTCGCATGACCGACACCTGATCGGCCTGGTCTGCGATACCTACTGGCGCGTGGCCGATGGCGTGGTCGAGCCGTTCGACGGTGACCTGGATGCATACGCCGCGTGGCTGCGGACCCGCCCGCAGGCGCAGGGCACCAAGGCGCGCATGGAACAGGTGGAAGAGCCGGTGGTGGTCAAGACCGCCCCGGTGGCGCAGGTGGTGCAGAAGAAGCCGGTGAACCCGCACAAGCTGGCCGCGGCCGAGGCCAAGGTGGCCGAGCTGGAAGGTGCACTGGCCGAGCTGGACCGGCAGCTGGCCGACCCGGCCAACTACGCCGATGCCACGCGCATGGCGGTACTTGGCCGTGACCGCGAAACCGCCGCGGCGCAGCTGGAAAAGGCCGAAGCCGCCTGGATGGAACTGCTCGAGTCCTGATGCCATCGGTAGCGCCGGGCCATGCCCGGCGAGCGCAACGGATCGCAAAAGCCGCCGGGCATGGCCCGGCGCTACCCACGTTCCCTGCGTTTCATCCCTGCGCCTGCAGCCACTCGCGGAACCGCTTTGCCGGCTCGCGCTCTGCACGCGAGCGCAGCCGCGTCAGCCAGTAGCGTCCCAGCTCCAGTGTGGTGCCAAACGGCTGCAGCAGGCGGCCTTCGGCCAGCTCCTGCTCGAACATGCGCAGCGGCAGCAGCGCCACGCCGGCGCCGCCGACCGCGGCCATCGCCACTGTCAATGACGAATCAAACACCGGCCCGCGGGCTTCCACGCCACTGACGCCTGCCGCCTGCAACCAGCGCGGCCATTCGTCGCTGCGATAGGAGCGCAGCAGCGGCAGCGTGCCCAGGTCGCGCGGCTGTTTCAGGCGCCGCGCCAGTGCCGGCGCGCACAGCGGCGCGAACGGCGCGTCGAGGATCGCCGTGCAGGCCTGGCCCTGCCAGTCGCCATCACCAAACCGGATGGCCAGGTCCAGGCCTTCGCCGGCCAGGTCGATGCGGTTGTTGTGGGTTTGCAGGCGCAGCTCGATGTCCGGGTGCGCTGCCTCGAACGCGGCCAGCCGTGGCAGCAACCAGCCGGTGGCGAAGGTGCCGACCACGCCCAGGGTCAGCACTTCACGCGCAGGTCCGCCGGTGTAACGCGCGATGCTGGCCGAGATGCGTTCAAACGATTCGTTGAGCACCGGATACAGCGCCGCGCCTTCTTCGGTGAGCGCCACGCCGCGCGGCAGGCGATGGAACAGGCGGATGCCGAGCCGGTCCTCAAGCCCGCGAATCTGGTGGCTCAGCGCGGCCTGGCTGACACACAGTTCCAGCGCGGCACGGGTGAAGTTCTGGTGGCGGGCGGCGGCCTCGAAGGCGCGCAGCGCGTTCAGGGGCAGGGTAGGGTGCAACATCGCGCAGTCGTGAGCTGGAGTGATGGCTGATCCTAACGCTTCAACCATGGATTTCGGAAAATTAAGGGGTTGAATGCGTCAGGCATTAATTCGCTTCATGCCTCCTGTTGATTTTTTGCGCTGGTCGCCCCCGATAGCGGCTTCAATAATCGAGCGGTCCCCAGGAGAACCCGTATGCTCGCCCGTCGCCGATTCCTGCAGTTCAGTGGTGCCGCCGTGGCTTCCCCGCTTGCCCTGCCGCTGCTGGCACGTGCTGCGGGCAA
Organism: Stenotrophomonas sp. Sm10; assembly: GCF_030985515.1. Taxonomy (NCBI): domain Bacteria; kingdom Pseudomonadati; phylum Pseudomonadota; class Gammaproteobacteria; order Lysobacterales; family Lysobacteraceae; genus Stenotrophomonas; species Stenotrophomonas sp. Sm10. Next base: position 50,422 of record NZ_JAPTFO010000015.1, on the reverse strand, counting down.
GACCACCGCCAACGCACCCACCGATGCCGCCATTACCGCCGCCACTGACTTCGCCGCGCTGGAAAAGGCCTGCGCCGGACGCCTCGGCGTGACCCTGCTGGACACTGCCAGCGGTCGCCGCATCGGTCATCGCCAGGACGAGCGCTTCCCGATGTGCAGCACCTTCAAGAGCACGCTGGCCGCGACCGTGCTCAGCCAGGCCGAGCGCATGCCGGCATTGCTGGACCGGCGGGTGCCGGTGCGTGACGCCGATCTGCTCTCGCACGCACCGGTCACCCGCCGTCATGCCGGCAAGGACATGACCGTGCGCGATCTGTGCCGTGCCACGATCATCACCAGCGACAACACCGCTGCCAACCTGTTGTTTGATGTGGTCGGCGGGCCGCCAGCGGTCACCGCGTTCCTGCGCGCCAGCGGCGATGCGGTCAGCCGCAGCGACCGGCTGGAGCCGGAAATGAACAGCTTCGCCGAAGGCGACCCGCGCGACACCACCACCCCGGCTGCGATGGCGGGTTCGCTGCAGCGTGTGGTGCTGGGGAAAGTGCTGCAGCCGGCATCGCGGCAGCAGCTGGCCGACTGGCTGATCGATAACGAGACCGGTGACGCCTGCCTGCGCGCGGGACTGGGCAAGCGCTGGCGGGTGGGCGACAAGACCGGCAGCAATGGCGAGGACGCGCGCAACGATATTGCCGTGTTGTGGCCGCGGGCAGGCGGCGCACCGTGGGTGCTGACCGCCTATCTGCAGGCCAGTGCGATCAGCAACGAGCAGCGCGCCCAGGTGCTGGCCCAGGTGGGCCGGATCGCCGATCGACTGATTGGGTGAGGTAACCGGGGTCATTCAAACGTCGCTTGCCGGATCGGTTCGGCGCGCGCATCCTGCGCGCGTTCGAACCCCACGGAAGACCCCGATGAGCCATGAGTTGATCTACCTGCTGCTGATCTTCGCGCTGCTGGTAATCCCGCGCGCGCTGCAGCGCTTCAGCCTGCCCGCACCACTGACCTGCCTGCTGTTCGGCATCATCGGCATGCTCTGGCTGGGGGATCAGGCACATGATGCGGTGATCGGACTGCTGGCCACCCTGGGCATTTCCTCGCTGTTCCTGTTCGCCGGCCTGGAAGTGGATCTGCAGGCGCTGCGCCGGGGCATGTGGCCGCTGCTGGCACATCTGGTCATCCGTACCGGCACGCTGTTCGGGGTGGGCTGGCTGGCTTGGCGCTATGCGGGGCTGCCGTGGCAGGCCGCTGGCCTGTTGGCGTTGGCGCTGCTGACGCCGTCCACGGGCTTCATCATGGATTCGCTGTCGCGGCTGGGCCTGAGCGAGGACGAGCGGTTCTGGGTGACCAGCAAGGCCATCGCCGGCGAACTGCTGGCGCTGGCGGCGTTGTTCATCGTGCTGCAGGCCGGCGATCCGGGGCATATGGCGCTGTCCAGCCTGGCGCTGCTGGCGATGATGGTCGGCCTGCCGTTGCTGTTCATCGCGCTGGGTCGCTGGGTGGCACCGCATGCGCCCGGCTCGGAATTCTCGCTGCTGGTGATGGTCGGCATGGTGGCGGCCTACATCACCTACCTGCTGGGCGTGTACTACCTGGTTGGCGCGTTCATCGCCGGGCTGGTCGCGCGCCTGCTGCACCAGCGCATGCCGTTGCTGGCCTCGCACGAGAACCTGCACGCGCTGCGCCTGTTCGCCTCGTTCTTCGTGCCGTTCTACTTCTTCAACGCCGGCACCAAAGTTCCCAGCGAAGCGCTCAGCTTCGAGGCGCTGGGGCTGGGCATCGTGATCACCCTGGTGGTGCTGCCGCTGCGCATCGGCGTGGTCTGGCTGCAGCGCCGGGTGATGTTCGGCGAGAGCTTCCGCAGCAGCCTGCGGGTCTCGCTGGCGCTGGCACCGACGCTGATCTTCACCCTGGTGCTGGCGGCGATCATGCGCGAGCGCTTCCAGATCCCGGCGGTGCTGTTCGGTGCGCTGTTGCTGTACGCGGCGCTGACTACGCTGCTGCCTTCGCTGGTGTTCCGTACCCCGTTTGACGTTGATCCGGTGGAGCAGGAGCCGGCCGGTCAGGGCGAGGCCGCACCGGTGGCGGCGACCGAAGCACTGCCGACAGCACCGTCTGCCGAGCGCTGAGCGGGACTGGCGCGCGGTTTGCGCCCATCGTCCATGGCCGTTAGGGTTGGGGCATGAGATCGATTGCCGTTGCCACTACCGCCGCCCTCCTGCTCAGCCTCGCTGCGTGCACGCAGCGCTCCGATACGGTCGCCCATGATCTGGCGACCGCACCGGCCGACGCCTTCATGGCCGCCATCGCTGCACATTGCGGCCAGGCCTACGCCGGCAAGGTGGTGGAGGACTCGCCGGCACCGACCGGCAAGGATCCGTTCGCCGGGCAGCGCCTGGTCATGCATGTGCGTGGCTGCGCCGACCCGGCGCATGAGCTGCGCATCCCGTTCCACGTGGGTGATGACCACTCGCGGACCTGGGTGCTGACCCGCACGCCGAACGGGCTGCGGCTGAAGCACGACCACCGCCACGAAGATGGCAGCCCCGACGCGATCACCCTCTACGGTGGCGACAGCACGCCACCGGGCACCGCCGAGCGCCAGCAGTTCCCGGCCGATACGGAGTCGGTGGCGATGTTCCGCCGCGCCGACATGCTGGCGTCGACCCACAACACGTGGGCGATGGAGATCGATCCCGACCAGACCTTCGTCTACGAGCTGACACGCCCGGACGGCCGCCGCTTCCGCGTGCAGTTCGATCTGAGCAGGCCGGTCGACCTGCCACCGCCGCCTTGGGGTGATGAGGCCGCGCAGCCAGCCCGGTAGCGCCGGGCCGTGCCCGGCGGGTTTTTCTGCAGTTGACCGCGCCACTGCGCTCGCCGGGCATGGCCCGGCGCTACCCCTCACCGCGTGCCGAAACGCGCCCGGCAGCCGTTGCTCACCCACACCTGGCCACGCGAGTAACCCCAGCTGCGGCCTTCCTGGCAGGCGCTGCCCGACAACTGCTGCTGCAGCACCGGCCGGCCCTGGCGCTCATCCCAGTTGCAGGTCTGCGAGCGGTTGTTGTTGCTGCTGCAGGTGACGGAATAGTTGCTGTTGCCACCGCCCCAGCCGCCACCGCCACCGCCCCAGCCGCGCGCCTCGGCGAATTCGGCGCGGCAGCCATTGCTGACCCATACCGCGCCGTTGCGCACACCCCAGGTACGGCCCTCGTCGCAAGGGCTGCCGGACAACTGGCGGACCAGGCGGGCATTGCGCCAGCCGACCGGGCAGCTGCGCTCGCGGTTGTTCTGGCTCTCGCAGCGGATGGTCTCGCCGGGCCGGCCGTTGTTGCCGCCCCAGCCGCCCCCGTTGCCGCCGCCCCAGCCGCCACGGGCCTCGACGAACTCCGCGCGGCAGCCGTTGTTGACCCAGATGCTGCCGTTACGGCTGCCCCAGGTGCGGCCTTCGTCGCAGGCGCTGCCGGACAGCTGGCGGACCAGCTGCGCATTGCGCCAGCCGGTGTTGCAGACCCGTTCGCGGTTGTTCTGGCTTTCGCAGCGGACCACGCCGCTCTGCGCATGCGCGGAAGGGGTGGGCAGGGCCAGGGTGCCCAGCGCACCCAGGCTGAGGGTTACGGCCAGGCTGGCCAGGGACAGCGGTTTCATGGCGGCATCCCATACGGTGGTAGGTGCCCGACTATAGGGAGGGAGGCGATCAAGCCAGTGTGACTGGCCGGATTTGCCCCGGCCGGGGCCTCGGCCGCAGAATACGAGGCTTTCCGGCCCCCATCCGGTGCCGGCGTTCTCCAGCGGAGCTTCCCCCATGCGTACCCACTTCTGCGGCCTGGTCGATGAGACCCTGATTGGCCAGACTGTCACCCTCGCCGGCTGGACCGACGTGGCCCGTAACCAGGGCGGCGTCTGCTTCATCGATCTCCGCGATCATGAAGGCATCGTGCAGGTGACCGTGGAAGTCGACAACGCCGACGTGTTCGCCGTGGCCGCGTCGCTGGGCTATGAGGATGTGCTGCAGGTGGAAGGCGTGGTGCGTGCACGCCACGCGGTGAACGACAAGATGCGCACCGGCAAGGTGGAAGTGATCGCCACCGCCATCACCGTGCTGAACAAGGCCGCGCCGCTGCCGTTCCACGCGCACGAGAACCCGGGCGAGGAAACCCGCCTGAAGTACCGCTACCTGGACCTGCGCCGTCCGGAAATGCAGCGCATGCAGCGCACCCGCATCAAGCTGGTGCAGGCCCTGCGCCGCCACCTGGACGAGAAGGGCTTCCAGGACATCGAGACCCCGATCCTGACCAAGGCCACCCCGGAAGGCGCGCGCGACTTCCTGGTGCCGGCGCGCATGCACCCGGGCGAGTTCTATGCCCTGCCGCAGAGCCCGCAGCTGTTCAAGCAGATCCTGATGGTGGCCGGCTTCGACCGTTACTACCAGATCGCGCGCTGCTTCCGCGATGAAGCACTGCGTGCCGACCGCCAGCTGGAGTTCACCCAGCTGGACATGGAATTCGCCTTCGTGCGCGAGCGCGACGTGCAGGACTTCGTCGAAGACATGATCCGCGCCATCTTCAAGGAAGTGGTCGACGTCCAGCTGGATGCCAGCTTCCCGCGCATGACCTGGGCCGAGGCGATGCGTCGCTACGGTTCGGACAAGCCGGACCTGCGCATCGCGCTGGAGCTGGTCGACGTGGCTGAACTGGTCAAGGACAGCGAGTTCGCAGTGTTCACCGGCCCGGCCAACGATGCCGAAGGCCGCGTCGCCGCGCTGCGGATCCCGGGCGGCGCAGCGCTGAGCCGCAAGCAGATCGACGAGTACGCCGCGCACGCCGCCAAGTACGGCGCCAAGGGCCTGGCCTACATCAAGATCGCCGACAACGGCGAAATCAGCTCGCCGATCCAGAAGTTCTTCAGCGAGGCCTCCTTCGCTGCGCTGGTGGCCCATGTTGGCGCCGGCAACGGCGACATCGTGTTCTTCGGTGCCGGTGGCTACAACAAGGTCTCCGACTTCATGGGCGCGCTGCGCCTGAAGGCCGGCAAGGACTTCGGCCTGGTCGCCGACGGCTGGGCGCCGCTGTGGGTCACCGACTTCCCGATGTTCGAATGGGACGAGGAAGAACAGCGTTACGTCGCCCTGCATCACCCCTTCACCGCACCGGCCGTGGACGACATCGCCGACCTGCGCGCCAACGCCCGTACCGCCGTTTCGCGCGGCTACGACATGGTGCTCAACGGCAATGAGATCGGCGGTGGTTCGATCCGTATCCACCGTCCGGACATGCAGAGCGCGGTGTTCGAGCTGCTCGGCATCGGTGCCGAAGAGGCCCGCGCCAAGTTCGGCTTCCTGCTCGACGCGCTGAACTACGGCGCGCCGCCGCACGGTGGCATCGCCTTCGGCATCGACCGCATCGCCGCGCTGATGGCCGGCACCGAATCGATCCGCGACGTCATCCCGTTCCCGAAGACTACCGGTGCACAGGATCTGATGACCGACGCGCCGTCGCCGATCGTCGACGCGCAGCTGGCCGAAGTGCACATCCAGGTTCGCCCCAAGACCAACTGATCAGGAGATCCAGGCAATGACCGAGTTTGCGTTTTCGCTGGAGTGGGAAAAGCTGGGCAATGAAGGCTCCGAGGCCAACCTGGTCACCGAGCGTGCACGGGTGTTCGGTGGTTGGCTGGTCCGCGTCGGCACCAACCCGGCGGCGATGGCCCTGACCTTCGTCGCCGACGGCGAAGGCCGTTGGGACGGTGAAGACTTCGGCGTCGAGGATTACGAGGACGACGAAGAGGAAGAGTACGACGAGGACGAGGAAGGCGAGGAAGAAGAGGACGAGGACGAAGAGGAGTACGAGGAAGAGGACGGGGAAGAAGAAGCGGAGTCGCCTGAAAAGGCTTGACCCCTGCTTCGCCCTGGCGTCAACTTCCTGCATGTATTCGATCCGCCGCGCCACTGTGGACGACGCGCCGACCCTGTCGGCGCTGGCCGCCCGCACGTTCACTGAAACCTTCGGCCATCTGTACCCGCCGCAGGACCTGCAGGCCTTCCTGGAGGAGGCCTACGCGGTCGAGCGCCAGCGCGTGATCCTGGCCCACCCCGATTACGCGGTGTGGCTGCTGGAACTGGATGGGGAGGCGGTCGGCCATGCCGCCGCCGGCCCCTGCGGCCTGCCGCACCCGGACGTGAAGCCCGGTGACGGCGAACTCAAGCGCCTGTACCTGATCAAGACGCAGCAAAGCTGCGGCTGGGGCAGCCGCCTGCTGGAAACCGCGCTGGCCTGGCTGGAACACGAGGGCCCGCGCACCCTGTGGTTGGGCGTGTGGTCGGAGAACTTCGGCGCACAGCGCTTCTACGCCCGCTACGGTTTCGAGAAGGCCGGCGAATACCTGTTCCCGGTGGGCGACACGAACGATCTCGAATTCATCCTGCGCCGCGCACCGCGCGCGGCCTGATGTTCACTGCCGCTTGCTGCGCGCGCGTGTTCAATCACCGTACGTTCCTGCCCCGCTGACCGCCAGGCTGTTTGCATGACTCCCCCCGTATTGCTGCTGCATGGCATCTGGAATGCCCGCGCCTGGGTCGGGCCGCTGGCCTGGCGCCTGCGCGCGCGCGGCTTCCAGGTGCACGCGTTTGGTTATTCCTCGGTGTTCGGTGGCCCGGACGTGGCCGTACCGCAGCTGCTGGAGCGGCTGGCCGACGCCGGCCCGCTGAGTTTGGTCGGCCACAGCCTGGGCGGGCTGCTGGCGCTGGAAGCGCTGCGGCGCAATCCGCAGCTGCCGGTGCAGCGCGTGGTCTGCCTTGGTTCGCCGCTGCGCGGCAGTGGTACCGCACGCTCGTTGTCCGAGCACGGCTGGGGCCTGGCGCTGGGCCGCAGCAGCGAGCTGCTGCTCGATGGCCTGCCGGACTGGCAGGGCCGGGCGGAGGTTGGCCTGATCGCCGGCTCGGTACCGCATGGGCTGGGCAGCCTGCTGGGTGCCATCGACGATGCCTCCGACGGCACCGTGGCACTGGCCGAGACCCGCCTGCCGGGGCTGGCCGACCATTGCGTGGTGCGCACCAGCCACAGCGGCCTGGTGGTATCGCCCGACGCCGCGCGGCAGACCGCGCATTTCCTGCGTCATGGCCGTTTCGACCACAGCCGCGACGCCGCCGCCGCGTAAGTTGGTGGGAGCGAACGGCCTGCCAGGGTGGGTGCGAACGGCACCAGGGTGGGTGCGAACGACACCAGGGTGGGTGCGAACCGTTGGTTCGCACGCTCTTCGCCGGGCCATGCCCGGCGAGCGCAGCGGCATCCATCGGGCCTAGACACGGTTGCAGCGCCCGATCAGGTAGAATCCGCGCCTTGATCCTGAAGCAGCCAGACGGTAGCACCCATGGGTAGAGGCCCCTCCATCGAAGCCCGCAAGAACGCGTCCGACGCGAAGCGCGGCAAGATTTTCACCAAGATCATCCGCGAGATCGGCGTCGCCGCGCGCGGCGGTGGAGGCGACCCCAACAACAACCCGCGCCTGCGCGTGGCGGTGGACAAGGGCCTGGCCGTGAACATGTCCAAGGACGTGATCGAGCGCGCCATCAAGAAGGCCACCGGTGAACTGGAAGGCGTCGATTACGAGGAAGTCCGCTACGAGGGCTACGCCCCCGGTGGCGTGGCCGTGATCGTCGACTGCCTGACCGACAACCGCGTGCGCACCGTGGCCGATGTCCGCCATGCGTTCAGCAAGTGCGGCGGCAACATGGGCACCGAAGGCTCGGTGGCCTTCATGTTCAAGCGCCTGGGCGTGCTCAGCTTCGCCCCGGGCGCCGACGAGGAGGCCATCACCGAAGCCGCCATCGAGGCCGGCGCCGATGACATCGTGGTCTATCCGGACGACGGCTCGATCGACGTGGTCACCAGCCCTGACGCCTTCAACGCGGTCAAGGACGCGATGACCGCCGCCGGCCATGTCGCCGATCACGCGGAAATCACGTTCCGCGCGGACAACGACATCAAGGTCGAGGGCGAGGTCGCCCTGCAGGTCAAGAAGCTGCTGGACATGCTGGAAGATCTGGACGACGTGCAGGACGTGTACTCCAACGCCGAACTGGGCGCCGACGCCTACGCCTGAGCCGTCCTCGACGGCCTGGGCGCGGGCCGTTGAACGGTCACCGCGGACAGTCATGAGCCCATACGCCTGCCAGCGCACCCCGTTCCACCCTGCCAGGAGTGCAGCATGACCCGCATCCTCGGCATCGACCCCGGTTCACAGCGGACCGGGGTCGGCATCATCGATGTCGACGCCGCCGGGCGCGTCACCTACGTGCACCACCAGCCGCTGGTGCTGCTGGGCGCGGACGATTTCCCGCAGCGCATGAAGCTGCTGGTGCTCGGCCTGGCCGACCTGTGCCGCGAGTTCCAGCCGCAGGAAGTGGCCATCGAACGCGTGTTCATGGCCCGCAACCCCGATTCGGCGCTGAAGCTGGGCCAGGCCCGGGGCGCGGCGATTTCCGCCGTTGTGCTGCGTGACCTGCCGGTGCATGAATATGCCGCCAGCGAGATCAAGCTGGCGGTGGTCGGTCGTGGTGGTGCCGAAAAGCAACAGGTTCAACACATGGTCGGGCTCATGCTCAACCTGAAAACCAAGCTGCAGGCCGACGCGGCCGACGCGTTGGCGGTGGCGATCACCCATGCCCACGTAAGGGCAACGGCCAACCGCCTGGGGCTCAGTGCCCGCCAGGCGTGGGGCCGCAAATGAGGAGCTGCACGCAATGATCGGTCGACTGCGCGGCATCGTCGCCTACAAGGCGCCGCCGTGGCTGGTGGTGGACGTGAACGGAGTGGGCTACGAGCTGGAGGCGCCGATGAGCACCTTCTATGACCTGCCCGAACTCGGCCGCGAGGTCACCCTGTACACCCATTACGCGCAGAAGGAAGACAGCGTCTCGCTGTACGGCTTCCTGCGCGAGGGCGAACGGCGGCTGTTCCGCGACGTGCAGAAGGTCAGTGGCATCGGCGCGAAGATCGCGCTGGCCGTGCTGTCCGGGGTCACCGTCGAGGAATTCGCGCGCATGGTCCAGGCCGGTGACATCACCGCGCTGACCCGCATTCCGGGCATCGGCAAGAAGACCGCCGAGCGCATGGTGCTGGAACTGCGCGACCGCGCCGCCCAGTTCGGTGCCGGCGGCGCGCTGCCCACCGGCAGCGGCCCGGCCGCGGCCGACCCGCTTTCCGATGCCACCGTGGCGCTGCAGCAGCTGGGCTACAAGCCTGCTGAAGCGGCCCGCATGGCCCGCGACGCCTTCACTGAAGGCGATGAAGTGGCCACCGTGATCCGCAAGGCGCTGCAGTCCGCGCTGCGCTGAGTCGGCTTCCTTTCTCTCAACGAACCGCCTGAGCCTCGCCAGGAGTCCCATGTCCAGCAGTCAAACCCCGCACGCAGCTGCCCCCGGCGGCCACGGTCACGCTCCTCCCGCCGGAGGCCTGGCGCTGATCATCGGTGCGATCGGCGTGGTCTTCGGTGATATCGGTACCAGCCCGCTGTACACCCTGAAGGAGGCGTTCTCGCCGCACTACGGGCTCAACAGCGACCACGACACGGTACTGGGCGTGCTCTCGCTGGCGTTCTGGGCACTGAACATCGTGGTCACGCTGAAGTACGTGACCATCATCATGCGCGCCGACAATGACGGCGAGGGCGGCATCATGGCGCTGATGGCGCTGACCCAGCGCACGCTGCGCAACGGGTCGCGCTCGGCCTACGTGGTGGGCATCCTTGGCATCTTCGGCGCCTCGCTGTTCTTCGGCGACGGCGTGATCACGCCGGCGATTTCGGTGCTGGGCGCCGTCGAAGGCCTGGAGGTGGCCGCGCCCGGCCTGCATGCCTTCATCGTGCCGATCACGGTGGTGGTGCTGCTGATGGTGTTCGCGGCGCAGCGCTTCGGCACCGAGAAGATCGGCAAGGCGTTCGGCCCGATCACGTCGGTCTGGTTCATTTCGCTGGCGGCGATCGGCATCTACAACATCGTGGATGCGCCGGAAGTGCTGAAAGCCTTCAACCCGTGGTGGGCGATCCGCTTCTTCATGGAGCACAGCTGGCACGGCATCTTCATCCTCGGTGCGGTGGTACTGGCGGTGACCGGCGGCGAAGCGCTGTACGCCGACATGGGCCACTTCGGTGCCAAGCCGATCCGCCATGCCTGGTACTTCTTCGTGCTGCCGTGCCTGGTGCTGAACTACCTGGGGCAGGGCGCACTGGTGCTCAACCATCCCGAGGCGCTGAAGAACCCGTTCTTTGAGGCAGTGCCGTCGTGGGCGCTGTACCCGATGATCATCCTGGCCACCATGGCGGCGGTGATTGCCTCGCAGTCGGTCATCACCGGTGCGTTCTCGGTCTCGCGCCAGGCGATGCAGCTGGGCTACATCCCGCGCATGCGCATCAAGCACACCTCGCATGACACCATCGGCCAGATCTACATCCCGGGCATCAACTGGGGCATCGCGGTGATGGTGATCGGCCTGGTGCTGGCCTTCCGCAGCTCGTCCAACCTGGCCGTGGCCTACGGCATCTCGGTGTCGGCCACCATGCTGATCGATACCCTGCTGCTGGCCCTGGTGGCCCGCTCGTTGTGGCCGAAGGCACGCGCCTGGCTGCTGCCCCTGTGCGTGGTGTTCTTCATCATCGACCTCGGCTTTGTCATCGCCAACGGCGCCAAGCTGCTGCAGGGCGCCTGGTTCCCGGTAGTGCTGGGCATCTTCCTGTTCACCATGATGCGTACCTGGCGCCGGGGCCGCGAGCTGCTGCGCGATGAGATCCGCAAGGACGGCATCCGCCTGGATACCTTCCTGCCGGGCCTGATGCTGGCGCCGCCGGTACGCGTGCCGGGCACCGCCGTGTTCCTCACTGCGGATCCGACCGTGGCCCCGCACGCACTGATGCACAACCTCAAGCACAACAAAGTGCTGCACGACCGCAACGTGTTCCTGCATGTGGAAACCCTGCCGATCCCGTATGCGATGGAAGGGCAGCGGCTGAAGATCGAATCGGTGGGCGACGAGTTCTACCGGGTCTATGTGCGCTTCGGCTTCATGGAGACCCCGGACGTCCCACTGGCGCTGATGCGCTCGTGCGACCACGGCGGCATCTACTTCGACCCGATGGACACCACCTTCTTCGCCAGCCGCGAAACCATCGTCGCCACCGCCAACCGCGGCATGCCGATCTGGCGCGACAAGCTGTTCGCGCTGATGCACCGGAATGCCGCGCCGGCGACCGGCTTCTTCCGGATTCCGGGTAACCGGCTGGTGGAACTCGGCGCGCAGGTGGAGATTTAATCTCCACCGTCGATCCTCCAGAGATCCGTCCACGCATGGCGTGGATCTACCGTGCCGACCAACGGTCGGCCCCCACCAAAGCAGAACGCCGTTCCGACAGACCGCAGGAAACTGTCGAAGGCGGGGTGGTGGGTCCGGTTGCGGGGGCGTGAGCGCCATGGATGGCGCGACCGAGCCTACATGGACGTATTTACGGCGTCCCCCGCAACCGGACCCACCCCGCCATTCCCCAGGAAGCCCGCTTCGGCTGTTGCTCTGGATGTTGCCGTTGCCTCTGCGGGCGCCGGGCGCAGCCCGGCCGAACCCCGCACTTTTGCCGCATAATCAGCACATGACCGACGACCGCATCATCGGCGCCGGCGCCACCCGCGAGGATGACGCCGCCGACGCCAGCATCCGCCCCAAGCGCCTGGCCGACTATCTCGGCCAAGCCCCGGTGCGCGAGCAGATGGAGATCTACATCGAAGCGGCCAAGGGGCGCGGCGACGCGCTCGACCACGTGCTGATCTTCGGGCCGCCCGGCCTGGGAAAGACCACGCTCAGCCACGTCATTGCCAACGAACTGGGCGTGGCCCTGCGCGTGACCTCCGGCCCGGTGATCGAGAAGGCTGGCGACCTGGCTGCGCTGCTGACCAACCTGCAGCCGCACGACGTGCTTTTCATCGACGAGATCCATCGCCTGTCGCCGGTGGTGGAGGAAGTGCTGTACCCGGCGATGGAAGATTTCCAGATCGACATCATGATCGGCGAGGGCCCCGCTGCCCGCTCGATCAAGATCGACCTGCCGCCGTTCACCCTGATCGGTGCCACCACCCGTGCCGGCCTGTTGACCGCACCGCTGCGTGACCGCTTCGGCATCGTCCAGCGGCTGGAGTTCTACAGCGTCGAAGAGCTGACCCGCATCGTGCGCCGTTCGGCGGCGATCCTGGCCATCGACTGCACCGCCGATGGGGCAGGGGAGATCGCGCGCCGCGCGCGTGGCACCCCGCGTATCGCCAACCGCCTGCTGCGCCGCGTGCGCGACTACGCGCAGGTAAAGGCGGGCGGCCACATCGACGAGGCCGTGGCACAGGCTGCGATGCAGATGCTGAAGGTCGACCCGGAGGGCTTTGATGAGCTCGACCGGCGCCTGCTCAGGACCATGGTCGACTACTTCGATGGCGGCCCGGTCGGCATCGAATCGCTGGCCGCGGCCCTGTCCGAGGAGCGTGGCACGCTGGAAGACGTGGTCGAGCCCTACCTGATCCAGCAGGGCTTCCTGGTGCGTACCGCGCGTGGCCGCATGGCCACCCACAAGGCTTACCGGCACATGGGCCTGAAGCCGAAGAACCCGCCGCAGGACCTGTTCGCGGAGGTTCCCGATGTTGGTTGAGCCACTATTCAGTTGGCCGACACGCATTTACTGGGAAGATACCGACGCAGGCGGCGTGGTCTACCACGCCCGCTACGTGGCCTTCATGGAACGGGCCCGGACCGAATGGATGCGTGCGCTCGGCTACGGCCAGGAGCGCATGCGCGCCGAGCATGGGATGGTCTTCGCGGTGCGCTCGATGCAGATGGATTTCATCAGGCCGGCACGGCTGGATGACACCCTGCAGGTGAGCGCCCGTCTGGTCCAGCTGAAGAAGGCCAGCATGGTCTTCGACCAGCAGATCCTGCGCGACGGCGAGTTGCTGCTGTCGGCCCAGGTCCGCATCGCCGCACTGGACGCGGCCAGTTTCCGCCCGCGTGGCATGGACGAGGCCGTCCTTGCCGTGCTGCAACCCCACCTCCACCCCGAATCCGAACACTGAGGAACAACGGATGATCGCAACGCTCCTGGCCCTGCAGGCCACGGTCACCGAGGCACTGCCGGCCGACGTCAGCAACGCCGCGACACAGACCCTTGCCCAGGCCACCACCGGCGGCGGCATCAACTACCTCGAACTGATGGCCAAGGCCAGCCTGCCGGTGAAGATCATCGTGCTGCTGCTGCTGGTCGGCTCGTTCGTCAGCTGGGTGATCATTTTCCGCAAGGCACGCGTGTTCAAGCAGGCCACCCGCGAAGCCGACGAGTTCGAGAACCGCTTCTGGTCCGGCGCCGACCTGGGCAAGCTGTACAGCGCCGCCACCGACCGCAGCCGCAGCGTGACCGGCCTGGAAGCCATCTTCGAAGCCGGTTTCCGCGAATACACCCGCCTGCGCGACAAGCGCCGCCTGGACGGCCGTGCGCAGCTGGAAGGCGCGCAGCGTGCCATGCGTACCACCTACACCCGCGAAGTGGACCAGCTTGAGCGCAACCTGGAACTGCTGGCCAACATCGGTTCGACTGCCCCGTACGTGGGCCTGGTCGGTACCGTGTTCGGCATCATGGTGACCATGCACGACATGATCAGCAGCGGTGCGCAGGCCGGTATCGCCGCCGTCGCGCCGGGCATCTCCGAAGCGCTGTTCGCCACCGCCATCGGCCTGTTCGTGGCGATCCCGGCGGTGTGGGCCTACAACCGCTTCACCACCCGCGTGGAGCGCATGTCGGTGCGGTTCGAGACCTTCGCCGAAGAGTTCAGCTCCATCCTGCAGCGCCAGAGCGCTGGCGACGAGTAAGCGCCTGACCCGGGAGTCCAAGCCATGTCCGCTGCCATCGGCCGCCGAAAGCGCCGCAAGCTGAAATCGGAAATCAACGTCGTCCCCTACATCGACGTCATGCTGGTGCTGCTGATCATCTTCATGGTCACCGCGCCGCTGCTCACCCTGAGCTTCGACGTCGACCTGCCGCAATCCAACGCCAAGGCGCTGGAAAGCAAGCAGGACCCGGTGATCGTCTCGGTGCGCCAGGACGGCCAGCTCAGCCTGAAGCTGCCCGACGCCAAGGAACCGGCCGCCGTGTCGGCCGAGGAACTGGAAGGCCGCTTGGCTGGCATTGCCGCCCAGGACAAGGGCGTGCGCGTGATCGTCGCCGCCGACCGTGCCGTGGCCTATGAGAAGGTCATCGCCGCGATGGATGTGATCAAGCGCGCCAAGGTAGACAAGGTAGGCCTGGCCACCGATGCACGCTGACGCCCTGCCACCTTCGCAGCAGCGCGAACCCGGCTGGGGCCTGCCCCTGGCACTGGCACTGCTGGTGCACCTGCTGGTCGCGCTGGTCTTCATCGTGGCCTGGTTCTGGTCACCCGAGCGCAATACCGATGCCGCTGCCGGTGACCCTTCGGTGGAGGCCAGCCTGGCGCTGTCCGCGTCTGAGGCGTCCGCCGCGCGCCAGGCCCTGCGCCAGTCGGAAAAGCTGGAAGACCTGCCGCCGCCGGTGGCCGAGCCGATCCCGGTGCCGGAAGACACCATTCCGCCGCCGCAGCCGATTCCCGAGCCGCGCCCGCAGGACGCGCCCACGCCCCAGCAGCAACAGGCGCAGGAGCGCGTCGCGCAGCCGGACACCAAGGACCAGGAAGCGGTGAGCGCACTGGCCATCTCGCAGGAGAAGGCCAAGCAGGAACAGGAAGCCAAGCGCCGCCAGGAGCAGATCGACCTGACCGAACGCAAGCGCCAGGAAGAAGCGGAGCAGAAGCTGCGCCTGGCCAAGCAGCAGGAAGCGGACGAGAAGAAGAAGCAGGCCGAGCAGGAGCGCGTCGCGGCTGACAAGGCCGAGGCCGAGAAGCAGAAGAAGATCGCCGAGATCCGTGCCCGCCGCGAGCAGGCCGAGAAGGAAGCCAAGCTGGCCGAGCGGAAGCTGCGCGAGGTCGCCGCCGCGCGCAATGCTGCCGGCAGTGCCGCCGCCGGTTCCAGCGGTGCATCCCAGCCAGCCGCCGGTGGTGGCGGTAACAGCGACGATCTATCGGCCAAGTACGCTGCCGCGATCCAGGCCAAGGTGCTGTCGCAGTGGGTGCGTCCGGATACGGTGCCGTTGGGCCAGCGCTGCCAGATCACCATCACCCAGATTCCGGGTGGCACAGTGATGCAGGCCAAGGTCAGCCCGAACTGCCCGTACGACGAGGCCGGCAAGCGTTCGATCGAGGCCGCCGTGCTCAATGCGCAGCCGTTGCCGTACCGCGGCTTCGAGTCGGTGTTCGCGCGCACGCTCAACTTCACTTTTACCGCCCAGGATCGCTGAGGCGGGCAGGGCAGGGGGGGGCTCGGGCCACTCCTGCCCATGGATGTCGCGCTTGCCTCTGGTGTGCTCGGTTTCGGCCGGGCAGGCTTTAGGCTTCTGTCGAACACCGCCCCGCTGGGCGGAGTGACCGGGGCAGGCAGGTGCGATGTTAGCCACGACGTTAACGGTGCGTGAGAGGACGGGCTGGAACTGACCCGGAATTCACGTACCCTTGGTTCATGATTGCGAAGCGGTTCACTCCTGCTTTGCTATCCCTCGTTCCGGTTTCCCCTATTGAGCGCTCCATGAAAAAGATGCCTCGCTGGCTTGCCGTGTTTGCGGCCCTGTTGCTGCCCTTTGCTGCCGTCGCGCAGCAGAAGGGGCTGGATATCGACATCATCGGCGGCAATGCCTCCGCGCTGCCGATCACCATCGTGCCGATGCCCTACCAGGGTTCGTCGGCCGCTCCGCAGACCGACGTCGCCGGCGTGGTCCGTGCCGACCTGGAGCGTTCGGGCCAGTTCCGCACGCTGCCGGAAGCGCAGATCGTCGAAAAGCCGGTGCGTGGCGGCGACATCCAGTTCGCCACCTGGCGCGCGCTGAAGCAGAACTACATCGTGGTCGGTCGCGTACTCGACGCCGGTGCCGGTGCCTACCGCGTCGAATACGAACTGTTCGACGTGCCCAAGGGCGAGCGCCTGCTGGGCCTGGCGATGACTGCCCGCGGCAACGCCATGCGCGACGTCGCCCACCAGATGGCCGACGCCATCTACGAGAAGATCACCGGCATCCGCGGCGCCTTCTGGACCCGCATCGCCTACGTGACTGCCAGCGGCAAGGGCGACGCCATGCGCTATGCGCTGATGGTGGCCGACTCCGACGGCTTCAACCCGCAGACCATCGTGCGTTCGGCCGAGCCGCTGCTGTCGCCGTCGTGGAGTCCGGATGGCAGCAAGCTGGCCTACGTCAGCTTCGAGCGTGGCAATTCGGCCATCTACATCCAGAACATCGGTACCGGTGCGCGCGAGCTGGTCACCAGCTTCCGCGGCATCAACAGCGCCCCGGCGTTCTCGCCGGACGGCCGCAAGCTGGCCCTGACCCTGTCGCGCTCAGGTAACCCGGAAATCTACGTGATGGACCTGGGGAGCAAGCAGCTGACCCAGCTGACCAACCACTTCGCCATCGATACCGAGCCGACCTGGGCACCGGACGGCAGCGCGGTGTACTTCACCTCCGATCGCGGCGGCCGTCCGCAGGTCTACAAGGTCGGTGCCGGCGGCGGCAGCGCCGAGCGCGTGACCTTCCAGGGCAACTACAATGCCAAGCCGTCGGTGTCCTACGACGGCAAGAAGATCGTCGTCGCCCAGGGTTCTGGCAACAGCTACAAGATCGCGATGATGGACAGCTCGCTGGGGTCGCCCCGCTGGAGCACGCTGTCCCCGGGTTCGCTGGATGAATCGCCGAGCTTTGCGCCCAACGCAAGCATGGTGCTGTACGCCGCCCGCGAAGGTGGCCGTGGTGTGTTGTATGCCGTTTCGGCCGATGCGCGGGTTCGCCAGCGCCTGGTCCTGGCTGACGGTGATGTGCGCGAACCGGCATGGTCCCCATACCGTACCCAGCGCTAAAAGAGTGTTAATATTTTCGTTGTCTTGAACCCCTCATCGGCTTAGGAGCCACAAAGGTATCGCCATGAACAAGTCCACCCGCGTTCTGCTTGTTTCCCTGCTGTCTGTGGCCGTCCTGGCCGGTTGCTCGAAGAAGGTGAAGGAAGAGCCGGCAGCCCCGGTCGACACCGGCACCTCGACCACCACCCCGACCGGTCCGTCGACCTCCGGCCTGTACGGCCCGGGCGACCTGGACACCGACGCTTGCCTGCGCCAGCGCGTGGTCTACTTCGACCTGGACAAGGAAGACGTGAAGCCGGAATTCCAGGCCATCATGGCTTGCCACGCCAAGTACCTGCGTGACCGTCCGTCCTCGCGCATCACCCTGCAGGGCCACACCGACGAGCGCGGTTCGCGCGCGTACAACCAGGCCCTGGGTGAGCGTCGTGGCAACGGCGTCAGCTCGGCCCTGCAGGCCAACGGTGGTTCGGCTTCGCAGCTGACCGTCGTGTCCTACGGTGAAGAGCGTCCGGTCTGCACCGAGTCGAACGAGTCCTGCTGGTCGCAGAACCGTCGCGTCGAAATCGTCTACACCGCGCAGTAATCCATGCGCATTGGCATCAAACTGATGCTGGTCGTTGCGGCAGCCCTCGTGGCTGCCGCACCGGCGCACGCACAGCGACAGAGCCTGGCTGACCGTGTCGGCGCGCTCGAGCAGCAGATGTACAACAACAGCGCCAACCAGGACCTGTTGAACCAGATCAATCAGCTGCGGCAGCAGGTCACCAGCCTGCAGGCCTCGATCGAGCAGTTGCAGCACGACAACGCCCAGCTCAAGCAGTCCGCCCAGGACCAGTACCTGGATCTGGACAGCCGCCTGAACCGGTTGGAAGGGGGCAACGCCGCCCCGGCCCTGCCGCCCGTTCCGGCGAGCGCGCCCAAGGCCGCACCGGCCCCGGCAAAACCCGCAGCGGCGGCCACTTCCGAGCGGCCGCCTTCCGTTCATGGTGATGCCGGCAGCCTCGCCGCCACCGGTGACGAGCGCACCTCCTACAACGTTGCCTTCGATGCCTTGAAGGCCGGCAGGTACGACGATTCGGCGCAGCTGTTCCTGAGCTTCCTGGAGTTGTACCCGAATGGCGTCTACGCGCCGAACGCGCTGTACTGGCTGGGCGAGAGCTACTACGCCACCCGCAATTTCCCGATGGCCGAGACCCAGTTCCGTGAACTGCTCTCGCGCTATCCGACCCACGACAAGGCCGCGGGCGGCCTGCTCAAGATCGGCCTCTCGCAGTACGGCGAGGGCAAGGTAGACCAGGCCCAGCAGACGCTGGAGACCGTCGTGGCGCAGTACCCTGGCTCGGACGCCGCGCGCACCGCGCAGGACCGTCTGCAGTCCATCCGCCTGGGCAAGCAGATCCGCTGATCCGCTGACCGGGCGTACAATGTGTGCCCTGTAGAGCCGAGCCCATGCTCGGCTGCTTTCGTTTCCGGACTGGCAAACCCGCCCGGTTGCTGTTGTAGAGCCGAGCCACGCTCGGCTGCTTTCGTTACCGGCTGGGCCATGCCCGCCCGGTTGTTGTTGTAGAGCCGAGCCCACGCTCGGCTGCTTTCGTTACCGGCCACGGTAGCCCACCCGCCACGTGTCCCACCAAGAAGTGCCCGCCATGACCGCCGTTACCCCGTCCAGCGCCGCCGCCACGCCCAGTGAGATTGTGCAGTCGCCCCTGCCACGCCTGAAGATCACCGAGATCTTCACCTCGCTGCAGGGCGAAGCCGATACCGCCGGCTGGCCGACCGTGTTCGTGCGCCTGACCGGCTGCCCGCTGCGCTGCCAGTACTGCGATACGGCCTATGCCTTCCATGGCGGCACCTGGTGGGACATCGACGACATCGTGGCCGAGGTGCTGGCCCAGGGCGTGCGCCACGTCTGCGTGACCGGCGGCGAGCCGCTGGCGCAGAAACGCTGCCTGGTGCTGCTGCAGAAGCTGTGCGACGCCGGCATGGACGTCTCGCTGGAAACCTCCGGCGCGCTGGACGTCAGCGCGGTGGACCCGCGTGTATCGCGCGTGGTCGACATCAAGACCCCGGGGTCGGCCGAAGTGGCGCGCAACCGCTGGGAGAACCTGCCGCTGCTGACCGCACGCGACCAGATCAAGTTCGTCATCTGCAGCCGCGAGGACTACGACTGGGCCAAGGCCCTGGTCGCCGAGCACGAGCTGGTGAAGCGCTGCACCGTGTTCTTCTCGCCCAGCAAGGGCGAGATCACCGCGCGCCAGCTGGCCGACTGGATCGTCGAAGACCGCCTGCCGGTGCGCTTCCAGATGCAGTTGCATAAAATCCTGTGGAACGACGAGCCGGGCCGATGAGCCCAGGCAACGTTCCCTGATGTAACTCCGGCGCGGGACAGCGTGCTGGCTTTCCCCTCCCAACCGGATGTTTTACCCATGAAGAAGGCAGTCGTGCTTCTCTCCGGCGGCATGGATTCAGCCGCCGTCATCGCCATGGCCCAGGAACAGGGCTTCGCCGTGCATGCCCTGAGCGTGCGCTACGGCCAGCGCCACACCTCCGAACTGGATGCCGCCGCCCGCGTGGCCGAGGCCCAGGGCGTGGTCGCGCACAAGACCGTGGACGTGGACCTGCGCAGCATCGGTGGCTCGGCGCTCACCGATGACATCGACGTGCCCGAGGCCGGCGGCGCCGGCATTCCGGTCACCTACGTACCGGCGCGCAACACCATCATGCTGTCGCTGGCGCTGGGCTGGGCCGAAGTGCTCGGCGCCAACGACATCTTCTGCGGCGTCAATGCGGTGGATTATTCCGGCTATCCGGACTGCCGCCCCGAGTTCGTGGCCGCGTTCCAGGCGCTGGCCAACCTCGCCACCAAGTCGGGTGTGGAAGGTGCGGGCATCAAGGTACACGCGCCGCTGCAGTTCCTCAGCAAGGGCCAGATCGTCAGCGAAGGCGTGCGCTTGGGCGTGGACTTCGGCCTGACCGTGTCCTGCTACAACGCCGACGCCAACGGCGCCGCCTGCGGCCACTGCGATGCGTGCCGCCTGCGCGCGCAGGGCTTCACCGAAGCCGGCGTGCCGGACCCCACGCTGTACGCTTGAGGTGATGGGGCTGATGCCCCAATGGTGGGTGCGAACCGTTGGTTCGCACTCTCTGTCCCGGCGCTACCGGCGGCTGGAGTCTGGTAGTGCCGGCCGCTGGCCGGCAGCCTCATCAGGCAACCACCCCGATGCCTCGATGAACGCCCGCACCGCCTTCGGATCGGCATAGTCCAACTCGATCATCCGCGCGATACCGGCTTTCTCGTCGGCCTGCTGGCGCATGTACTCCTGCGCGATGCGATACCCGGCGTAGTACCCCACATCACTCACCCCGAATGGATTGCGGCCGTTGTTGCACAGCCAGTTGTCCAGGTCATCGCCGTCCATTTCAGCGACAAAACGCGCGCGGATCTCCTCCTCGTGCGCGGGCCCGTAGCTGTACAGTGGCAACGCCGGCCGGCGCCCACTCAGCCGTTCGGCCACATACTCCGCCACGCCTTCGCGCACCGCGTACTGCGCCAGGCTGCCGGTAGTCTCGCGCTGCTGGGTATGCACGTACTCGTGCAGGTTGTTCTGCGCATTGTTCGCCCCCGGACGGCTGTCGTAGAAGATCCGCAGGCGATCGCGCATTTTCGCCGGCAACTCGCTCACGTCCACGCGCTCATCGCCCAGCGCCATCTCCGCACCGATCAGCACCTTGTCACCCAGCGTGGTGCCGCCGGTGCGCAGCACGCCGACTGCGTAGGTGATGGTGGCCGGGCGCAAAGCCGGGTAGAGCGCCCGGAATTTGGAAAGATCCCGTTCCAGGGTGGCGCTGGCCTGCTGCGCGTTGGCGGTCAATGGGCGTACCGACGTCCAGAAGCGCGGCCACGCGCGCATGGCCTCGGCGTATTCGCGGGCAGTGTAGCGGCGCACCTGCATCAGCGCATGCAGGCCGGGGCTGCCTGGATCGATGTAGCGTTCCTGCACGAGTGCGACCTGGCGTTCAACGTCGGGCTCGGCGCGCACCGCGTCATAGGTGGCCCAGAAGCGGCCGATGTCGTCGGTGACGACCTGGGGCGGGGCGGCCAGTGCCTTGCAGGGCAGCAGAAGGGCGGCAATGAGGCAGAAGGGCAGGCGCATCCGTGGCTCCGGGCGGGAATCACAGCTGGGATGCGCGTGAGGCCCGGAAGGTTTAAGCGGGCTCGCCAGATCGGGTAGTGCTGGCCGCTGGCCGGCAACCTCGACGCAGCGGGGTTTCACCCGGCCCGGCAAAGTAGGGTAGAATGCCCACCCCGCCGAAAGGCTGGGGCAGTGCAATGGGCCGTTAGCTCAGTCGGTAGAGCAGAAGACTTTTAATCTTTTGGTCGAAGGTTCGAATCCTTCACGGCCCACCAATTGCATCAATGACTTAGGCGTCCTGTGGGGCGCCTTTTTCTTTTGCTCCTGAAAACCCTACCGAACACTTCGGGAGAGATGCAGGTTTCACGACAGGCAAGCGATGATCGTATCTATCGCGCATGGCGGCGCTCTTGTGCCCCCGACGTCCCTCAGGTTTTGAGTAGCACGGCGATTTGGAGTTCAATCCCCGACAAGCCGGAGATTGGACATGAAGAACGCTTTTCCGAAGAACAGATCATCGGCTTCCCACGCGAGGCAGAGGCCGGCATGGCGGTGAAGGACCTGTGCCGTCGACATGGCTTCAGCGAGGCCTCGTACCAACTGTGGCGCAGCAAGTTCGGTGGCATGAGCGTGCCCGACGCCAAGCGGTTGAAGGACCTGGAAGCCGAGAACGTCCGGCTGAAGAAGTTGCTGGCCGAGCAGCTGTTCGAGAACGATCTGATCAAGGACGCGCTGCGAGAAAAGTAGCGGACCCGCCGGTGCGGCGTGCGCTGGTGCGGCAGTGGGTGCAGCGCGGGGCAAGCGAGCGCCGTGCCCTGGCGATCATTGGGATGAGTGCCAGCGCGCTGCGCTATGTCCGGCGCGAGGATCGCAACGTTAAATCCTGAGGTGCAGTAGCTATTGTTGGATTGGAGGGGGCGCCGCCAACAACATACTCCGCGTTGACTGACTTCGGCATGTTGGGGCGGACGTCAATCTTGAGACCGGTGACTCTTTCAAGCTTCTTGATTGTATCCTTCAACTCTTCTGCTTGGCGGCTGTCGCCGTTTATGTCAATCAGCACCCGTTCTTCGCCTGGAAACCCAGTCGTCCCCGTGATGCCTGGTATGGCGCTGTGAAAAAGAGGTCTGTGCTTAGCAAGGAGCACGTAAAACTCGTCCTGGGTGTACTTGTGACCAACCTCGAACACCACGCGGGTCGTCGCGCTCTCGGTGTTGATCGTTCGATCCGCGACTGGATCTGGCCCCTTGAGTTGCACCAGGATGTGTTGATCTGGCGCGTCTTTGATCGACAGTTCCGTCAGACGATCTGCGAACTCGATACGCAACGCTTCAATATCCGACATCACCTCACCTTGAACCGCTAGGCGCGTGATTGCTTCGTCTATCGAGACTGAGGGGTGTTCACTCATATAGCTGTGAACCTGAATCTGCATCTCCTTGCCTTCCTGCGTGTCAGCGTCAGGCACCTGCGCCAAAGCACAGGTGGATACAAGAAGTGCTGCGGAGCATCCTAGAATCTTCCGTTTCATACGACATCTCCAGAGTCTGTAACAAATCATCGAGGCGTTGACATGCATCGATGCGCGAGCCTAGCACTGTCTCCCCTCGGGCACTGAGACGTAACTCACAAGCTTCAGTGGAATGATTGTGCACCCTGATGTCTGTACTGTGGGGGTGTTCGTATACGCGTCTTTAGATGTGCTGAAGCACTTCATAGATTAGGCGATTGGTCCCTTGCCTAAGAATTTCGTACACACCCAGCCGCTCCTGCTGCTCGCGAAACAAGTCAATCATTCGCTCCACTTCATTCCGGCTGTATGAGTTGTACTTCCTCATAGTGTCCAGCTGCATGAAGTCGTCGGCGTGCAGGTTGTCGATAGTGGCGACTTCGATGACGGCATCCTTGCCGCCGAAGATTATATCCACGGTCTTTCTTGCCATTGGCTGGCTACCAATGTGGATTTGATAGTTGCGAAGCATCCGCATGAAATGAAGAAGTGGACTTGTGCTGCTCGTAATCCTATAGGCGTGTCCTGCGTTATTCATTGCTTCTTCTATGCCCACGAATTCGGTCAGCGCGGCCCGCACGTGCATTGCTACGTGGAGGGCGGCTGGCACCCCGTCGCGAATTGGGATATCTGAGCCGCCCGAAAGAAAGAGCATATAAAGGGCGGATGTCGCCCTCTCGTAGAGCTGAGGCACTTGTTGCAGTGCGCTTGGCGGTGGCCGCCAAAATATGTCGCCCTCAGTAATGTCCGGATAGTCGTTGAAATCCAATTGAGCCTTCATGCGTCCATTGCCTTGACGATTTGCATGGTGATATCGACCACTCCCGGTTCGTTCAATAGCGAGCGGCGAACGTGAAGCGTGTGAGCGTTTGTGTGCGAGTTGTAGCGGCTAACCCTTTTCACTACGTCCAATGGAATAAGGGCGGCGTATTCAACTTTCAAAGAGCTGTTGTAGACCACGGCTGCGAGGTGGTCGAATGGATCAGACGCCAAGTTCCGCAACGCGCTCAACTGTGTGCTGCGGTTGGTTGCGGTTAGTCGCCTGCCTTTGATCTGATACCGCGTCCCGTCCTGGCCAACTGCATCAAAACCGGCCTGGGAGCCCACGGCCAATTTTGCGTTGAGGGCACGCGCCACCAATGTTTCCGTGTAGTCCGCCACGGGATTGTTTGATGAGCGCACGACGCCTCTTTGTCGAAGCGCTTCCATGACCAGACAGTGGAGGTCCAGCAGCTGCCTATCCGTCAATTCATCCGTATCCATCGCGCACTCCGTGTCCACCACGCCCGCCCTGCTGGGATTGTCATCATATCCGCCTGAGCGTGGCTTCCACCCATTGACCCGCTAGACTGGGCTACTAACGAAAGGGGGTTCTATGGCTAGTATCGTGGGGGTGTTCGTTCTGCTGCTTGTGCTCGCAGTTTTGTTCAACATTGCGTCATCCAGAGAGAAAGTGATCCGTGAGCTGGGTGAGCAGTCGGCCCAGCAGGGCAGGGAAATTGCAGCGCTGCGTCAGGTGATGGACGCGGTTGCGGATCGCGTGCTATTGAGCCGAGAGCAGCGAAGGGTGAAGTGGTTTGATGAACTGCCGCCATTCGTCCTGGATGACTTCAAAGCCCTCAGCGCCGGTTCCGAGCGCGAGTTGATCATGGCTTGTGGTGGCGGTGACGACGCCGAGGTCATGGGTTTGCACTATCGGCACGAGCGGCTTGAGTTTCGCACCGATGGCGAAAAGGACGCGGTTGCCTACGGCGTTGCTCGCCCTTGGGCAACGATCGAGGATCGTCCGGTGAAGATCTATCTCAATCAGTACGCGCTCACATCAAAAATTGTCGGCTTGGATCGGGACGGTTTCGTCAAGCTCGCCCCCTATAAGGCACGGTTGCCCGAGTGAGAGGATTTGCTTCCGCATCGCCTTGAAAGGGCACTTCCATGCAGCGGGCAGTAGCCGCGCCAGTCAACACCGATTTTAGGTTGCAACAGGCCCTGCATTGCAGGGCTTTTTGCTTTCTTACGCGGCCTGTTCAAACGTGTGTTCGTAGTAGGGACGCTGCGGATCGTCCATCGCCATTTGCAGCTCATCCATATGTTCAGGGTCGGGGTTGAGCCAGGTGTCCAACCATTCGCTCTTGAGGTTGATGACGGTGCGATCGTGGCCCACCTCGGCCACTTCCGGCATTTGGGTCATCGGTCACGGCGGGGGGGGGCGTCGGGACGTCGCCAAGATTCTGGAATGGCAGGGGAGGGTCCGGGGCAACCGGCTGGCCAAGGCCGACCAGGATTCGTCATTCGGGGGGATGGGCTAGGCCTTGTTGAGGCAACTGGAGGGGGAGGAAATCCGTTCCGCAAAATTCCTGCGCCCGTTGTAGCTCAAGGCTTACAAGCGCCCGCCTTAAAGATTGAAGTGGAACGACTGGCGGCGTAATCCATTGAAAGTAATGAAGTTACCCAGTTACTTTTAATCTTTCGGCCGAAAGTTCGAATCCTTCACGGCCAACCACTGCATCCCATGACCCAGGTCATTCAGAAAGGCATCGCAATGCGGTGCCTTCTTTGTTGCCTGGTCCAGGGCCTCTACTTCGTCCGCATTCCCTTGGCTTTTGCGGTCGCCGCGTCGGCAGCTTGCTGTGCGGCCGTCGCTGCCGCATTCGCGGAACGCACGGCTTCCGCTTGAGCCGCGTCAAAGTCAGCCCGGCGCTGCGCGCTGATCCGGCGTTCCAGTTCTGAATATGCGACGTAGCTCTCCGGATGCTTCGCGACGCAGGCCTGCTGCAGCAGCGGGATCGCGTGGTCGGACAATCCCGGTTGGAGGTGGGCGAGCAGGCAGTCCGCATATGCTGCGGATGCTGGCGGAGTGCTGCTGGCCTGAGGTGAGGCGGCGGCAAGGGCGGTGGCGATCAATACACTCAACATGGGAACCTCCTTGTGGATATGAGCGTGGCGGTGACCAGTCCGTGAGCCATGGTGCGCGTTGCATGACCATCACCGACTCCATGGTGCTCCAGTTCCGGTCGATCGGCAAAGTGCCGCGAACGACAGTGCCTCCGGCGGTCTATTCTCAGCGCTTTCCCAATATGGACCGCCCCATGCGTCTGATCGTGCTGTCGCTGTTGTTGTCCGCTGTCTCCGCCGCGCCGCTGATGGCTGCAGAAACCGCGCCGCCCGCTGCCGCCTCGCCTTTGGTCATCGGCGAGACCTTCACCATCGGGTCGAAGGCGCTGGGCGAAACCCGCCGCATCAATGTTTACCGCCCGCAGCCGTGGGGCCTGGATCCGAAGGCGCCGCTGCCGGTGCTGTACATGGCCGATGGCGGCATCGGTGAGGACTTCCTGCATGTGGCCGGGCTGGTGCAGGTGCTGAGCGGCAACGGCAGCATGCGTCCGTTCCTGCTGGTTGGCATCGAGAACACCGAGCGCCGCCGCGACATGACCGGCCCCAGCAACGACCCGCAGGACCGGAAGATCGCGCCGCGCATTGGTGGTTCGGCGGCCTACCGCGCGTTCCTGCGCGAAGAGCTGATGCCGCAGGTGCGCCAGCGCTACCCGACCACCGACGAGCGCGCGCTGATCGGTGAATCGCTGGCCGGCCTGTTCGTGGTCGAGACGCTGCTGCAGGAGCCAACGTTGTTCAACAGCTACATCGCGCTGGACCCCAGCCTGTGGTGGAACCGTGGCGCAATGCTGGCCGGCGCAGCCAAACAGCTGCCGGCAGTGACGCGTGCGCAGCCGCGCGTATTCCTGGCCAGCAGTGGGCAGCCGGAGCTGGCCGCATCCACTGCACGACTGGCCGAGTTGCTGCAGCAGGCTTCGCCGTCGCCGCTGGTGAAGTACCTGCCGTTGCCGGAAGAAACCCACGCTACGATCTATCATCCGGCCGCATTGCAGGCGCTGCGCACACTGTTCCCGGCGCCGCCGGCCTCGCCCTGACCGCACTGGCAGTGGATTGCGCACCATGCAAGGATGCGGCAGCGGCGCCATCCGGTGCGCCGCCCGCAATGGGAGAGTGTGGATGCAGCGTGTGCGTGGATGGAGTATGGCGGCCTGCCTGGCCGTGAATGGCTGTGCGATGTCGGTGGCGCCACCGGCAACGCAGAATGAAGCGAAGGAGAGCCCGGCCGCCGCAGTGTCGGGCGTGGTGCTGCCGGATACCGAAGCGCTGCGCGTGCACGATCCGATCGGCCGCGATTATCCGGTCTGGGTAGCACTGCCGGCTGACTACGCGGCGCATCCGGAGAAGCGCTATCCGGTGCTGTACGTGACCGATGCGCTGTACAGCTTCCCGCTGGTGCGCAGCGTGCGCAACATGGTGGGGCAGAAGGGCGTGAACCTGGAGGATTTCATCCTGGTCGGGCTGCCGCCGCAGGAAGGCCTGACGTCCAAGCAGAGCCGCTCGCGCGATTACACGCCCAGCGATCCGGCGCGCACCGATCCGCGTGACTACAGCGACGACGTCAGCTACGGCGGCGCGGCGCACTACCGCGATTTCCTCGCTGGGCAGGTACTGCCGATGATCGATGCGCGCTACCGCACCGATCCGGCGCGGCGCGCCTATGCCGGTCATTCCTATGGTGGCTTGTTCGGTGCCTACGTGCTGACCACGCGCCCGGACATGTTTCACAGCTACATCCTGTCAAGCCCGTCGCTGTGGTTCGACAACCATCGGGTGCCGCGCATGCAGGCCGAGGCCAAGGCGCCCACGCAGCCGACCACGGTGGTGCTGTCGATCGGCAGCTTTGAAACGGTCAAGCCCGAAGCGCGCTACTTCACCCGCAACGACATGTTGCGCCACAACGCCGAATTCGCCGAGCAGCTGCGCAGCAGCGGGCGATCATTCAAGGTGGAGAACATCGTGATCGATGACGAGGATCACTTCACCGTCTACCCGGACACGATCACCCGTGCGCTGCTGAAGGTGTTCCCGGGTAGCGGGCCGTACAGCAGCGGTTGATGATGGGCGCCATCCACGCATGGCGTGGATCTACAGGGCCATTGCAGTAGATGCACGCCATGCATGGATGAACGCCTCAGGCCGCCTGTGCATCCGGCCCGGTCAATACGCCCACATCGGCATGCCGGAAGCACAGCCGGATGGCGTCGAGCAGCTCGCTCATGTTGTACGGCTTGGGCAGGAAATGGATGCCGTCGCGCAGCTGCGGCAGCACCTGGTGCTGGTCCATGCCCGACGTCACCAGGATCGGCAGCTGGGGATACAGGCCGCGGACCCGGTTGGCGGCTTCAATGCCACTGATTGCACCCAGATTCACGTCGGTGAACAGCAAGTCGAAACGCTCACCGGCGGCCAGTAGGCCCAATGCCGCTTCGGCAGAGCTCACGCCCGCCACGTGGCAGGCCTGGCTTTCCAGCGCCAGCCGACTCAGTTCGCGGGTTTCCTCGGCGTCCTCGATGAGCAGGACGCGGGGTTCGACGTGGCGCTTGGACAGCAACATGACGCGACAACTCCGGACAGCAACGGTGAAATGGCGCGCAAGTATGCGCAAGCCAGTAGTGATCCCGACGTGCACGGCAGGCTAAGCGGGCGTTACAGGCTTATCTGGCGCCGGAGCCGCACGTGCCAGGCCAGCACCGCGACCGCGAGCAGGGCGGTGCCGATGCGCAGACCGGTGGCCTGCCAGCCCAAAGCGACGGCGTCGTCGAGGCTGAACACATTCCAGGCCAGGTTCATCGAAACGTGCAGGGCCAGGCCGCACCACAGCGTGTCGCCGTCGAGGTGGTCGAGCCAAGCGAAGATGAAGCCACCGAGGGCGATCACTGCGCCGACGAACAGCGCGATGCCGCCACCGTCGAACCCGCCGAAGCCGAGCCAGTGCACCATGCCGAACAGCAGCACCTGCGGCAGTGCAAGCCATGGCCAGGGGCCGCGCACGATCTTCACCAGCAGCACGAAGCCCAGGCCGCGGAAGAGTACTTCCTCGGCCAGCGGGAACAGCACCGCCAGCATGGTGGCATCCAGTACGGTCAGTGCCTTGTTCGGTGTACCGAGCAGCGCCAGGCCCAGCCAGCAGGGCAGGCTGGCCAGCAGTACCCACATCGGGCCGCTCCAGCCGTTGCCGCGCAGCCCCAGGCTGGCCATCAGGCCCATCCCGCGTGGCCGCAGCAGCGCGGCCAGCAGAAGTGCCACGAGCACGGCCAGCGCGTTGTCGAGCAGGCTGCCGCCGTAAGCAATGGGCAAGGCGGGAATCGGCGTGCCTGCGGCGGCTGCGATGTCGCGCAGATTCAGGCCAACGCCAACGCCGAACAGCACCAGCAGCAGGCGCGCGGCGCTGGGCCGGCGGGACAGGACGGTCATGCACGCACTCCCTGCGGAACCAGCTTGCAGTGTGGAAGATGGCGAGGGACGCTGGCACGCGCCGGAAGTCCCTGTGCCATCGGTCATGTGTTGCCGCACAGTCATCACAGGGCAGGTACAGTCGTTACCAGACCGACAGGAGCAATGCCGATGCTGTGCCCCGTGTGCAAGACCCAGACCCTGCAGATGGCCGAACGCCATGGCATCGAGATCGACTATTGTCCTGGCTGCCGAGGTGTGTGGCTGGATCGTGGCGAGCTGGACAAGATCATCGAACGTGCGGGCGCCGGTGCTGCCGTACCGCCGCCAGCGCCCGTGCAGGCTCAGCCGGCGTCCGCGCCGCCACCGGTGATGCACCGTGATACCCGCCACCTCGGCCAGCGCTACGAGGACAACCGTGGCCACGGCTACAAGAAAAGGAAGAAGGAGAGCTTCCTCTCCGAGTTGTTCGACTTCTAGGCGCTTCGCTCTCTGTAGAGTCGAGCCATGCTCGACTGGCTGTTGCCGCCAATAGCCGAGCATGGCTCGACTCTACAAAGACGTGATCACGGCCGCCGAAGGATGAACTCGCGGTCATGGGTATCGCCGACGATGAAGTCGTACTCGCCCACTTTACTGCAGCCATAGCGCGCGTAGAAGCGCTGCGCGCCGAAGTTTTCTTCCCATACGCCCACCCACAGGGTGCGGCGCTGCGGCTGGTCCAGCCAGGCCATGAACGCGTCCATCATGCGTGCACCATGGCCGCCGTTCTGGTGTGCAGCCAGAATGTAGAACCGCTTCAGCTCGATGTCACCCTCGCGTGCATCCGTGTGCGGCAAGGTGTTGGCACCGGCGGCCAGATAGCCGACCACGGCATCACCGTCCAGCAACAGCCAGATGGCACTGCGTGGGTCGGACAGTTCGATGCGCTGCGGTTCGCTGCTGTAGTGCGCCTGCAGGAAATCGTGCAGCTCCTGCGGCGGATAGGAATCGCCCCAGGTTTCGTTGTACGTGGCGATGGCGATCGCCGACAGCGCATCGACATCGGCAAGGGTGGCGCGGCGGATCTGCAACGACATGGCGGTGCCTGCATTGGAACGTGGCGCAGTGTAGCCGGCCCCGGCGGCTGCCGGGGCTGGCCACTGCTCACGAACCGCTGCTCAGAACCACATGCGCACGCCCGCCACCCAACGCGTGTCGCGCGCGTGGTCACCGGCATAGTCGGCGGTGTCGCCAAACGTACGTTCGTGGCTGATGCCGATGTACGGCGCGAAGCGACGGCTGAACTCATAGCGCAGGCGCAGCCCGGCTTCGACCTTGTTCAGTCCGCGACCAATGCCGTACTCCGGTTCATCCTTGGCCGCAACGGTGGCTTCCAGCAGCGGCTGCAGGATCAGGCGGTTGGTCAACAGCACGTCGTACTCGACCTCGGCCTTGGCCAGCACCTGGCCGCCGGAGCCCATGTACAGCGTGGCCGAGCTTTCGAACTTGTACGGCGCCAGACCCTGGATGCCGATGGCCGCCCATGTGCGCGAGTCGGACGGGCGGAAGTCCTGGCGCACGCCGACCAGCACGTCCCACCACGGCGACACGCTGCGACCATACAGTGCTTCCAGTGACGACGATTCGGTGCGGCCGCGGCTGCGTTCGCCATCGGTGCGCAGCCACAGGCGGTTGATGTTGCCGCCGATCCAGCCGGTGGCTTCCCAGGCCTGGCCGTTGCTGCTCTTGCCATCCCAATGCTCAAGCCGGTCGATCAGCAGCAGGCTGTTGATCTCCGGCGCGTGTTCCATCGCGCCATGCGCGATCGGCGGGAAGGCGGCGGCGCGGTCGGCATCAGTCGGGACCGGGATCGGTTCGCGCGGTTCGGTGGGTGCAGGCGTGCCGTGGCCCATCGCCCCGTGGTCCATCTGCGAATGGTCCATCGCCGCTGGCTGCATCGCGCCATGGTCCATCTTCGAGTGGTCCATCGTGGAGTGGTCCATGCCGGCGTGATCCGCCGCACCCATGTCCATCTCCGAATGATCCATCTTTGAATGATCGACCGTTTCGGCCGGGGTCTTCGCGCTCTTCGCAGGCACGTTCATCGTGCCCATGTCATGGCCCGCGTGCGACTGCGCGAACACCGGCATTGCAGCAGCCAGGCCCAGCGCCAGCAGGCTTGGGGAAAGCAGTGAGCGGCTCATTCTTCGATCCTCACTTCGCGCATCATGCCCGCTTCCATGTGGTACAGCAGATGGCAGTGATAGGCCCAGCGGCCGAGCGCGTCGGCGCGCACGCGGTAGCTGCGGCGTGTACCGGGTGGCATGTCGATGGTGTGCTTGCGCACCTGGAATTCGCCTTGTGCGTTTTCCAGATCGCTCCACACGCCGTGCAGATGGATCGGGTGCTGCATCATGGTGTCGTTGACCAGCACGATGCGCATGCGCTCGCCGTAGTTCAGCCGCAGCGGCTCGGCGCTGGCGAACGGGATGCCGTCGAACGACCAGGAGAATTTCTCCATGTGGCCGGTCAGGTGCAGCTCGACTTCACGACTGGGCTCGCGGCCATCGGGGTCTTCGAACAGGCTGCGCATCGCGCCGTAGGTCAGGACCTTGCGGCCGTTGTCGCGCAGGCCGATGCCGGGGTCGTCCAGCTTCGGTTCGGTGGCCGAACTCTGCATGTCCACCAGCGGGTTGTTGCGCTCGCTGGGCGGGTGCTTTGGCGCCTTGCTGGCGGCATCACCGCCGCCATGCGCACCGTGGCCCATGCTGGCGCCGCAGCCGCCTTCCATGCCCTTCATCGCGGTCATGTCGTGCCCGCCATGACCGCCACCGCCCATGTCATGCCCCATGTCGCTCATGGTCAGCAACGGGCGCGGGTCGCGTGCAGGGATCGGCGCCTGCAGGCCATGGCGTACCGCCAGCGTGCCGGCAGCGAAGCCGGTGCGGCCCATGTCCTGGCAGAAGATGGTAAACGCGTCCTGGCCGGTGGGCTCGACCAGCACATCGTAGGTTTCGGCGGGAGCGATGCGGAATTCATCGATGCTGACCGGATGGATGTACTGGCCATCGGCGGCGACCACGGTCATCTTCAGGCCGGGAATGCGCACATCGAAGTAGGTCATCGAGGCGCCATTGATGAAGCGCAGCAGTACCTTTTCCCCGCTGCGGAACAGCCCGGTCCAGTTGCCGGCTGGCGCCGTACCGTTCATCAGGTAGGTGTAGGTGTGCGCGTTGATGTCGGAGATGTCGGTGGGCGTCATCCGCATCCGGCCCCACATGCCGCGGTCGGACAGCGCGGCCGACCAGCCGTCACGCTTCGCATCGCGCAGGAAGTCGGGCAGGGTGCGCTTGTAGTAGTTGTCGTGCTCGGCAAGCTTCTTCATGCGGCGGAACAACGCACCCGGGTCCATGTCGGTCCAGTCGGACAGCAGGATCACGTGCTCGCGGTCGTGGTGGTACGGCGCTGGCTCGGCCGGATCGATGATCAGTGCACCGTACAGGCCGGCCTGCTCCTGGAACATCGAATGGCTGTGGTACCAGTAGGTGCCCGACTGCTTCAGCTGGAAGTGGTAGTGGTAGGTGTCGCCGGGGCCGATGCCGTTGAAGCTCAGGCCGGGCACGCCGTCCATGTTGGCCGGCAGCAGGATGCCGTGCCAGTGGATCGAGGTCGGGTGGCGCTCCAGCGTGTTGCGCACGAACAGGTCCACGGTCTGGCCTTCGCGCCAGCGCAGAATCGGTGCCGGCAGCGAGCCGTTGACGGTGATCGCCGGGCGGGTGCGGCCGGTGAAGTTGGCCAGCGATTCGCCGATGGCCAGTTCGATGCGGGTATCGCTGAGCACGGCCGGGGCGCCGGCCAGGCGCGGGGCGGCCGTGGCGGCGGCGAGCGCGCGCTGCGGCACGCCGACAGCGGCGATGCCGGCAACCACGCCACCGGCGGCCAGGCCCTGCACGAACAGGCGGCGCGACGGCATGGGCACAGCGCCCGGGCCGGGGGGAATGCGGGTATTCATGGTGGTGACTCCAGACACGTAAAGACGCCGGCAGGTGGCCGGCTACGGTGCGCAGGGCGCACGATGCGTGTGGAATCAGCCGATGGGAGGGCGTGAGATGGGCGGCAGCGGCGGCGCCGGCCGGCCAGTGGTCGGCATCGGCTGCGGCGCCAGCGACAGTGCCGGGCCCGCCAGGTACGGCAACGGCTGCACCACCAGCAGCGGGTGCTGGGCGCAACTGCGCACGCAGTCCTTGATCTGGCAGTGGGCGTCGTGGGCGGGGGCCTTGGCCTGCGGGGCCTCGTCGGCCTGCATGGCGGCGTGGCGGTGGCAGTCGGCATCGCCGCCATCAAAGGCGGCTACCGCGTGGGCCATCCGGCCCATTTCCTCGTGACCACTGGCCATGGCCGCGTTCAGCCCGTTGAGCAGCAGGCTGAGCATGAGCACGACACGGAGCAGGGTCGAGGCGAGGGACATGGCGCTAATCTAGCCGCAAGCGGCCGTGGATGCACCTCCGGCTGAATGGGCGGTTCAAGGTTGGACCTGCACCAGTGTAGAGCCGGCCCACGCTCGGCTGCCGTTCACGCAGAAGCAGCCGAGCGTGGGCTCGGCTCTACAGGGGGACGAGCGCACGGTTGGCGATGGGGAGGCGCCTGGCCAGGCGCCCGGCGCTACCCCTCTTCGCGCACGATCTCGACCAGGCGCGGGCCGTAGCGGCTCAGCTTGGTGCCGCCGATGCCGCCGACCCGTGCCAGTTCATCCAGGCTGGTCGGGCGCTGCTCGGCGATGTTGCGCAGGGTGCTGTCGTGGAAGATCACGAAGGCCGGCACGTTCTGTTCGCGGGCCAGTTCGGCGCGCAGACCGCGCAGCGCGTTGAACAGCGCCAGATCCTGCGGCAGCACAGACAGGCCGGTGCGCTGCGCGCTGCGCTCGCGCCCGCTGGCGCTGCTGGCCGGGTCGCGGCGCATGCTGATCTGGCGGCGACCGGTCAGCACGTCGCGGCTGGCATCGGTCAGGCGCAGGCCACCGTGGCCCTCGCTGTCCACTTCCAGCAGGCTGGCGGCCACCAGCTGGCGGAACACGCTGCGCCAGGTGCGCGCATCCAGGTCGCGGCCGATCGCATAGGTACTGAGCTTGTCGTGGCCCTGCTGCTTCACCTTCTCGTTCTCGCTGCCGCGCAGAATGTCGATCAGGTGGCCAACGCCGAAGCGCTGGCCACTGCGGTAGACACAGCTCAGCGCCTTCTGCGCCGGAATGGTCGCATCCCACGAGGCCGGCGGCGTCAGGCAGTTGTCGCAGTTGCCGCAGGGCTGGGGATAGGTCTCGCCGAAACCGGCCAGCAGCACCTGGCGGCGGCATTGCATGGATTCGCAGTAGCCCAGCAGGTGGTCGAGCTTGCCCCGTTCCAGCTGCTTGCGTTCTTCGCCCGCCTCGGATTGTTCGATCATCTGCTTGAGCAGTACCACGTCGCCCAGGCCGTAGCACAGCCAGGCTTCGGCAGCTTCGCCATCTCGACCAGCGCGGCCGGTTTCCTGGTAGTAGCCTTCCATCGACTTGGGCAGGTCGGTATGCGCCACGAAGCGCACGTCCGGCTTGTCGATGCCCATGCCGAAGGCGATGGTGGCGCACATGACGATGCCGTCCTCGCGCAGGAAGCGGCGCTGGTTGTTAGCGCGCACCTCCGGCGGCAGGCCGGCGTGGTAGGGCAGGGCGTTGAAGCCCTGGCCGCACAGGAATTCAGCGGTCTCCTCGACCTTGCGCCGCGACATGCAGTAGACGATGCCGGCCTCGCCACGGTGGCCGCGCAGGAAATCGGTCAGCTGCTTGCGGGCGTTGTCCTTCTGCACCACGGTGTAGCGGATGTTGGGGCGGTCGAAGGAGCTGACGAAGTGGCGCGCTTCCTGCAGATCCAGACGCTCGGCGATCTCGCGCTGGGTCGGCGGGTCGGCGGTGGCGGTGAGCGCGATCCGCGGAATCTGCGGCCAGCGCTCGTGCAGCACGGTCAGCTGGCGGTATTCCGGGCGGAAGTCGTGGCCCCACTGCGACACGCAGTGTGCTTCGTCGATGGCGAACAGGGCAATCCGACTGCGTGACAGCAGCGACAGGAAGCGGCCGGTCAGCAGCCGCTCGGGGGCGACATAGAGCATGTCCAGCTCGCCGGCCAGCAGCTCGCGTTCGACGCGGCCGGCGGTCTCGGCATCCAGGGTGGAATTCAGGTACTCGGCACGAACGCCGAGCTGGCGCAGGGCTTCGACCTGGTCCTGCATCAGCGCGATCAGTGGCGAGATGACGATGCCACATCCGTCACGCAGCAGGGCGGGCACCTGGTAGCACAGCGACTTGCCACCGCCGGTGGGCATCAGCACCAGGGCATCGTGACCGGCAGCGACATGCTCCACGATGTCCTGCTGCGGACCACGGAAATCGTCGTAACCAAAGACGCGTTGGAGCAGGTCGTGCGCGGGACGGGAAGCCATCCGGCTAGTTTACCCCGGCGGGGGAGTCGGCAGGGCTGCGCCCTGCACCCGCTGCAAGCCAGTGCAACGTCAAAGGCAACAGCCGGCTCTGGGGTGATTCGTGGTTTGGTGGGGCGGTGTCGGATTGCGGGGACGCCGCAAGTACGTCCCTGTAGGCTTGGCAGCCGCATCCATGCGGCTGACACCCCGCAATCCGACACCGCCCCACCTTCGACAGTTTCCCGCGGCCGTTGGTGGGTGTCGACCTTGGTCGACACATCTGTCAGATATCGACAAACAAAATGGG
Source organism: Stenotrophomonas sp. Sm10 (assembly GCF_030985515.1). Lineage (NCBI taxonomy): Bacteria > Pseudomonadati > Pseudomonadota > Gammaproteobacteria > Lysobacterales > Lysobacteraceae > Stenotrophomonas > Stenotrophomonas sp. Sm10. The sequence goes on along the minus strand of NZ_JAPTFO010000015.1, from coordinate 14,776 downwards.
GTCAGACCCGTTTTCCTGCGGAAAACGGATCTGACCCCAAGCAATGCCTTGGCAGATCGCGGGAATCTGTCGAAGGCGGGGTGGGTCCGGTTGAGGGGGTGTGAGCGGCATGGATGCCGCGACCAAGCCCCCATGGACGGGTTTACGGCGTCCCCCTCAACCGGACCCACCCCGCCAACCTTCAGGAAACTGGCTTTTGCTCTGGCTCTGGCTTGAAGGCTTCGGCGGGTGCAGGGCTGCAAGCCCTGCCGAACACCCCCAACCCTTACTGCAACAGCGAGCGCAGCATCCAGGCGTACTTCTCGTGGGTCTGCAGCCGCTGGGTCATCAGATCCTCGGTCGGGGCATCGTCACCCTTGGCCGCCACCTCCAGCACTTCACGCGCCGTACGGCAGACCGCTTCGTTGGCGACCACCAACTGGCGTACCATTTCACGCCAGTCCGCACTGTCGGTCAGGCCCGGTTCCTCGACGATCGAGGTCAGCGCAGCGAATTCCCGGTAGGAGCCCGGGGCATTGAAGCCCAGCGCGCGGATGCGCTCGGCCACATCGTCCAGTGCCGCCCACTGCTCGGTGTACTGCGTCTCGAACATGGTGTGCAGCGAGTTGAACATCGACCCGGTCACGTTCCAGTGGAAGTTGTGCGTCTTCAGGTAGAGCGTGAACGCATCGGCCTGGAAGCGCGACAGACCGTCGGCGATCTTCTTGCGGTCGCCTTGGGTGATCCCGATATCGATGTTCGGCGCCGACGGTGCCGCCGCCGCAAGCTTCTGCTTGCCGGTCTTGGCCTTGGTCGTGCTCTTGGTCTTCGCCATGGGGTTCCTCCTTGTGGAATCGTTGGCCTTCACAATAAACCGGTCGTGATGACTGGTCGCTTTCAAAGTTTTGAACGAACCGATTGATGAACTCTATCGATAAAAATCCATCGCCCCGCCTGCGCCAACAGCGCGCCGCCATCGACGGCGCCATGAGCCGCGACCGGGGCCGTTTGCTGGGGATGCTCTCGCGTTGCCAGGCCAAGCCACAGGATGCGGCACTGGCCGCCACCTTCGAGCAGGCCTTGCAGGCGTCGGTGCAGCGCCGGCAGGTGCGGGCGCAGCAGCAGCCGTCCATTACTCTGGACCCGCAGCTGCCGATTGCGCGTGAAGCCGACGCCATCATCGGGCTGATCCGCGACCACCAGGTCGTGGTGATCGCTGGTGAAACCGGTTCGGGCAAGACCACCCAGCTGCCGAAACTGTGCCTGGCCGCCGGCCGTGGCCAGGCCGGCATGATCGGCTGCACCCAGCCGCGACGGATTGCCGCACGTGCGGTAGCCAGCCGTGTCGCACAGGAACTGCAGAGTGAACTGGGCCAGCTGGTGGGCTACCAGGTGCGCTTCAACGACAAGGTCAGCGAAGACAGCCGCATCAAGTTCATGACCGACGGCATCCTGCTGGCGGAGATTGCCAGCGACCGCTGGTTGTCGAACTACGACACGATCATCGTCGACGAGGCGCACGAGCGCAGCCTCAACATCGACTTCCTGCTGGGCTACCTGAAGCAGCTGCTGCGCAAGCGCCCCGACCTGAAGCTGATCGTCACTTCGGCCACCATCGACACCGGACGCTTCGCCCAGCATTTCGACAATGCGCCGGTGATCAGCGTTGAGGGCCGCACCTACCCGGTGGAGGTGCGCTACCGCGCGCTGGAAGGCGAGGGTGAAGACCAGGGCGAACGTACCGTCAACGATGCCATCGTGTCGGCTGTCGACGAGATTACCCGCTTGGATGCACGCGGCGACGTGCTGATCTTCCTGCCGGGCGAGCGCGAGATCCGCGATGCGCACCAGTCGCTGGAACGGCGAAAGTACCGCAACACCGAGGTACTGCCACTGTATGCGCGGCTGTCCAACCAGGACCAGGACCGGGTGTTCAACCCCGGGCCGAACCGGCGCATCGTGCTGGCCACCAACGTGGCCGAGACCTCGCTGACGGTGCCACGCATCCGCTACGTGGTCGATCCGGGCTTCGCCCGCGTCAAGCGCTACAGCCCGCGCAACAAGCTGGATCGCCTGCACATCGAGCCGATCTCGCAGGCCAGCGCCAACCAGCGCAAGGGTCGCTGCGGCCGTATCGCCGAAGGCATCTGCTACCGCCTGTACGCCGAGGCGGATTTCCAGGCGCGGCCGGAGTTCACCGATCCGGAAATCCGCCGTTCCAGCCTGGCCGGCGTGATCCTGCGCATGCTGCAGCTGGGCCTGGGCCGCATCGAGGAGTTCCCGTTCCTGGAAGCACCGGACGAGCGCGCGGTTGCCGATGGCTGGCAGCAGCTGACCGAACTGGGGGCGATCGATGCCGAACGGCGCCTGACCACCATCGGCAAGCAGATGGCGCGCCTGCCGGTGGACGTGAAGCTGGCGCGCATGCTGGTGGCCGCGCAGGCCGCCGGCTGCCTGCGGCCGATGCTGGTGATCGCCTCGTTCCTGGGCATCCAGGATCCGCGCGAACGCCCGCCCGAGGCGCGCGGTGCGGCCGACAGCGCGCATGCGCAGTTTGCCGACGGCCGCTCCGAGTTCGTCGGCGTGCTGCGCCTGTGGGATGCCTACCGGCAGGCACATGAAGACCTGACCCAGTCCAAGCTGCGCGACTGGTGTGGCCGTCATTTCCTCGGTTTCCTGCGCATGCGCGAATGGCGCGAGCTGCACCGGCAGCTGCGCCTGCTGTGCGAGGAACTGGGCTGGAAGGAAGAGCCCAGCGAGGCATCGATGGCGCCGCTGCTGGCGGGCAGCACTGCACCGGCCCCGGCGCGCGATGACGCGGCGGCGGTGAAGGCGACCCGGGGCCAGCTGCACCGGGCTGCACGCCTGGCCCGCGAAGGCAAGGCGGAGGCCGCACCGGCGCCGGTGGCCGTGCGCGCGCAGAAGGAACAGGCGCCGGTTGGCGGCGGTTTCAGCGAACGTGTGCGCGCTGCTGCCTACCAGACCCTGCACCGGGCGCTGGTGGCGGGCCTGCCGACGCAGATCGGCCACCGCACCGAGAAGGGCGATTTCCAGGCGCCGCGCCAGCGCCGCTTCCTGCCGTTCCCCGGTTCGGCGCTGGCCAAGCGGCCACCGCCGTGGCTGCTGGTGGCCAACCTGCTGGATACGCAGAAGGTATGGGGCATGACCCTGGCCGCGATCGAGCCGGACTGGGTGATCGCCGAACTGCCGCACCTGCTGCTGCGCAAGCACTTCGACCCGCACTGGTCGCGCGCGCAGGGCCAGGTGCTGGCGTCCGAGCAGATCAGCCTGTTCGGCCTGGTGCTGGCACCGAAGAAACCGGTCCACTACGGCCGCATCGCGCCCGGCGAGGCGCATGACATCTTCGTGCGCCAGGCACTGGTGACCGGCGAGATCAATACCCGCGCCAGTTTCGTCGCCGACAACCAGAAGGTGCTGGAGGTCGCGCGCGAGGAAGAAGCCAAGCTGCGCCGCGCCGGCATCGTTGCCGACGAAGACTGGCAGGCACGCTGGTACCTGGACCGGGTGCCGCCGCAGATCCATTCGGCCTCCGGCCTGGATGCCTGGTGGAAGGGTCTTGCGCCGGAACAGCGCAAGACCCTGCACTGGTCGCTGGCCGACCTGTTGCCGGGCGAAGGCAGTGAGCAGGAGCGCTACCCGAAGTACCTCGCGCTGGGCCAGGCACGATTGCCGCTGCATTACCGCTTCGAGCCGGGTGCCGAGGATGACGGCGTAACCCTTGACGTACCGCTGCACCTGCTCAACGCATTGGATCCGGTGCAGCTGGGCTGGCTGGCGCCCGGCTTCGTTGCCGACAAGGCTGCGGCGCTGATTCGCAGCCTGCCCAAGGCGATGCGCCGCAACTACGTGCCGGCGCCGGACTTTGGTCGCGCGTTCTACGAGGCGTTCCCGCAACCCAGTGCCGATGCCATCACCGGCGAACTGGCGCGTTTCCTCTCACGCGCGACAGGCGCCACGGTGACCGCGCTCGATTTCGAGCCCGGCTCGATCGAACCGCACCTGCACATGAACCTGCGCCTGCGCGACGAGCAGGGCAGGGTGCTGGCCACCTCGCGCGACCTGGACGCATTGCGCGCGAAGTTCGGTGGGCGCGCGGGCGACGCCTTCGCTGCACGCGCCGGACGTGAAATGGCGGCTGATGGCCTGCGTACCTTCCCGGCCACGCCGATTCCGCTGCAGGTGCCCGGCGAAGCCGGCGTGCCGGCCTATCCGGCGCTGCTGGACGAGGGCGACAGCGTGGCGCTGCGCATCTTCGCTGATCGGCAGCAGGCGCAGGCGGCTCATCCGCTGGGTGTGCGCCGCCTGCTGGAGATCGCGCTAGCCGAGAAGATGAAGCAGGCACGCAAGCAGTTGCCGGTGGGTGCCAAGACGGGCCTGCTGTATGCGGCGATCGAATCGCAGGAACGCCTTCGTGGCGACCTGGTTGATGCGGCGATGAACGCCGTACTGGCTGAAGGCCTGGAAGACATACGCGATGCGGCGGCCTTCGAGCAGCGCCGCGAGCATGCGGCCAAGGCGCTGTTCGGTGAGGCCATGTCGCGGCTGAAGCTGGCCGAGACCATCCTGGCGCTGGTGGCCGAATTGAAGCCGATGCTGGAAGCGCCGCTGATGGGCTGGGCGCGCGGCAACCTGGACGACATGGAGGCGCAGCTGGCCGGGCTGATCCATCCAGGCTTCCTGCGCGATACACCGGCCGACGCATTGGCGCAGTATCCGCGCTATCTGAAAGCGATGATCCTGCGTACCGAGCGCGCCAAGCGTGATCCGCCGCGCGATCAGGCGCGCATGCTGGAACTGCATCCGTTCCTGGAAGCGCTGGAAGTGGCTGAGCAGCAGGGCCTGCGCGAGCACCCGCAATGGCAGGCGCTGCGCTGGGATCTGGAAGAGCTGCGGGTGTCGCTGTTCGCGCAGGAGCTGGGCGCGCGGACCGGCATCTCGGCGAAGAAGCTGGCGCAGCGGGTAGCCGCACTGCGCCAGGCGTGACTCCGATGATGTGATGACGTAGAGCCGAGCCCATGCTCGGCTGCTTTTTTGATGCCTCGTCATCTTCCCGTGCAGATCGCAGCCGAGCGTGGGCTCGGCTCTACACGATGGGCGTCGTTACTTGGTACGACGCACCTTCGGCTGGGTGTTCACACCGTCGACCTTCAGGTACCAGACGCCCATCACACCGGGCTTGATGCTGACGGCGGGCGACTGCCTGCGCACGCCTGCCAGGGTGGTTGCATCGATCTGCTCCCATTCCTGGCCGTTGTCCAGCACGTAGACGCGGCCCTTGCCGAACCCGCGGAACTCACCCTGCAGCACGCCGACGATCGGCTCACTGCTGCCGAAATCGAAGAAGCCGCGATTCTTCACGATCACTTCCTGGCGGCCTTCCTCGCGCGCCGATTCCCGTACCGCTGCAACTGCCTGGGTCGTGGCCGCCTCGACCTTGCCCTGCAGCCAGCGGTTGAGCGTGGCCAGTTCCTGCGCACTGAGCTTGTCCAGGCCAGCAGCCTTGAATTCGGCCGGTGACATCTGCTGCTGCAGGTCACCCTCCACCACGCGCTGGGCCAGCGCAGGCGCCGACAGGGACAGCAACAGTGCGGCACAAGCCAGCAGCCGTAGGCGGAAACGCGGGACGATCGGGGACATGACGGGACTCTCCTGGGTTTGCCCGCGAGTGTAGCGGCATGTCTTCATGCCGGGGGATGGTGGCCACGGTCATTGTCCCTGAACGGCGCCGGCGCTAGTGTAGAGGCCTCTGTCTTGCCTGCTTGATGCTGTGAACCGCGCTTCCGTCCCCGGCCTGGATGCCTTGTTGAACCGTCCCTCGGCAGCGGTGCTGCCTGCCCCGCTGCGCCAGGCCCTGCGCGAGCACTGGGAAGCGCCGGATTGCGACCACCAGATGCGTACCACCTGGTCGGTGCTGGGCGATACCCTCGATGCGCTGGCGATGCTCTCGGCCGACGAAGGCGCGGTGGTGGCAGCATTGCTGTTTGACCTGCCGGGCCTGCGTACCAGCCTGGACCAGCTGCCGCTGGGCAACCACAAGGCGGCGGTGATCGGCCTGCTCGACGGCCAGGATGCGGCCGACCCGGTGTGGGCACTGCACGCCGGCCGTGAGGCCGGACGCAACAGCGAGGGCCTGCGCCGGCTGCTGCTGGCGATCATCCGCGACCTGCGCGTGGTGCCGATCCTGCTGGCGCGCCAGCTCGCGAGGATGCGCGCGGCCGACAAGCTGGACGACGAGCAGCGCCGCGCGCTGGCCCAGCTGACACGCGACATTCACGCGCCCCTGGCCAACCGCCTGGGCATCTGGCAGCTGAAGTGGGAGCTGGAGGACCTGGCGTTCCGCCACCTGGAGCCGGAGACCTACCGGCGCATTGCGCGGGAAGTCGACGAAACCCGCATCGCCCGCGAGCGCTACGTCGAGAATGTCAAGAAGGTGCTGTCGCGCGAGCTGGTTGCGCAGGGCATCAAGGCCGAGGTCAGTGGCCGCCCGAAGCACATCTACAGCATCTGGCGGAAGATGCAGAAGAAGCGGCTGGCGTTCGACCAGCTGTACGACATCCGTGCGGTGCGGGTAATGGTCGACGATGTCGCCGCCTGCTATGCCGCGCTGGGCGTGGTGCATGCACTGTGGGCACCGGTGCCGAGCGAGTTCGACGATTACATCGCCCGGCCCAAGGCCAACGACTATCGCTCGCTGCATACCGCCGTGGTTGGTCCGGAAGGGCGCACCATTGAAGTGCAGATCCGTACCCACGAGATGCATTCGCAGGCCGAGCTGGGCGTGGCCGCGCACTGGAAGTACAAGGAAGGCGGCAAGGGCGCGGAGAAGTCCTTCGACCGCAAGATCACCTGGATGCGCCAGCTGCTGGAGCAGGCCCAGGACGGGCAGGGCAACGAACTGGCCGGGGCGCTCGATGCCGAACTGACCGAGGACCGGGTCTATGCGCTGAGCCCGAAGGACGAGGTGCTGGACCTGCCGCAGGGCGCCACGCCGCTCGATTTCGCCTATCAGGTGCACACCATGGTTGGCCACCGCTGCCGTGGCGCGAAGGTCAATGGCCGCATCGTACCGCTGACTTACCGTCTGCGCAGTGGCGACCGGGTCGAGATACTGACCGGCAAGGAGGCCGACCCGCGCCGCGACTGGCTGATGCCGGCCAACGGCTTCCTGGCCAGCAACCGTTCGCGCGAGAAGGTGCGCAGCTGGTTCCACAAGCTGGACCGCGCGCGCAACGTGCAGGCCGGGCGCGAACTGCTCGAGCGCGAGCTGAAGCGCCTGGGGCTGCAGCACTCGGACCTGGCCATCGCGGCGAAGAAGTTCCATGCCGACAGCGTTGACGACCTCTACATCCAGGTGGCGCTGGGCGATACCGGGCCGAACCAGGTCAGCCGTGCCCTGCTGGAAGCCGAACGTGCAGCAAGCCAACCGGCGCCCGCGCCGAGCCTGCCGCGGCCGACCGCGCGCCGCGAGAACCTGGGCAAGTCCAAGTTCACCGTACAGGGCGTGGGCAACCTGCTGGTGCAACTGGCGCGCTGCTGCCAGCCGGTGGCCGGCGAACCCATCGTCGGCTACCTGACCCGTAGCCGCGGTGTCACCGTGCATCGTGCAGACTGCGCTGCGCTGGCCCGTCTGGCGGCCACCAGCCCGCAGCGCATCCTGCCGGTGGAGTGGGGCCAGGCCGGGGGCGGCTACGAGGTGGACGTCGTGGTCGATGCGGTCGATCGCCGCTGGCTGCTGAAGGACATCACCAACCTGATCGCCCAGGAAGACGCCTACGTGCTGGACATCCACAGTGACAACGTGCGCAACAGTGGCCGTGCCCACCTGCGCCTGCGGCTGAAGGTGAGTGACTACGGCCAGCTGTCGACCCTGCTGGGCAAGCTGGACGCGCTGCCCGGCGTGAGCGAGGCGCGTCGCCTCGGCTGAGCTTCACGCTGCCCCGGCTACCCTGCACGCATGGAACGCGAGCCCCCGCATCGCCCGCATGGCGCTGAACTTCCTGCGCTGGACCGCGTCCGCCGCGAAGGCCGTTGGTGGTGGCTGCAGGCACGCCACGCGCGCCGGGTGTGGCGCTGGGCGCTGGTCGCGGCGCTGGCGGTGTTTGTGCTGCTGGTGCTGCTGCGCAAGCCGCTGGCCGACTGGTTCTGGGATGAGCCTCGGATCGAGCAGCTGCTGGCCGAAGGTGATGGCGCACTGGCGGCCGGGCGGCTGAGTGCCGCCGATGGCAGTGGTGCGCGCGAGCGCTACCAGGCCGTGCTGGCGCTGGATGGAGATCGTCCGCAGGCCCGCGAAGGCCTGGCCCGTACCGGCGCGGCGGCCCTGCAGCAGGCCCGCGAAAAGATGCAGGCCAACGATCTCGACGGCAGCGCGCAGGCGCTGGCGCTGGCCCGGGAACTGCAGGTACCACAGGGCGAGGCGGACGCCGTGGCGCGCCAGCTGCGGGCCCGGCGCAGCGCAGGTGCCGGCATCGGTGCACTGCTGGCGCAGGCACGCAACGCCTTCGCTGCGGGCCGGCTGGATGAAGGTGACAGCAGCGCGCTGCCCCTGTTCCAGCGCATCCTGTCGCTGCAGCCGGACAATCTGCCCGCGCTGGAAGGTCGCGAAGATGCACTGAGCGATCTGCTGCAGCAGGCGCGCGCGCTGGCGGGACGCGGCGAGCTGGCCGAGGCCGCCGCACTACTGCAGCGTGCGCGCCAGTTCGATGCCGGCCATGCTGATCTGCCCGCCAGCCAGGAAGCATTGGCGCAGGCCGTCGAGCGGCGCCTGCGCCAGGCCCAGCGCGCCCTGCAGCGCGGGCAGCTGGAGTCCGCAGCAAAGGGATTTCTCGCCGTTCTGGCAGTGGCGGCCGATGATGCCAGCGCCCAGCGCGGCCGTGAACAGACGTTGCAGGCGGTGCTGGCACGCAGCCAGACGCAGGCCGACGACTTCCGGTTCGAGGCGGCGCGGGCCGATGCCGCGCTGGCGGAGGAGCTGGGCGCTTCGCCGGCCGCGCAACAGCAGCTCGCGCAACGCCTGCAGCGCGCACAACAGGCGCAGAAGGCGCTGCAGCAGCCGGCGGCCAGCAACACGCAGCGCGAGCGCCAACTGCGCGACCACCTGCGCAGCATCGAGCGCGCCGAACGTTCCGGGCAATGGATCAGTCCCCCCGGCCACAGTGCATTCGACGCATTGCGCGAAGCGCAGTCACTGGCGCCGCGCGATGCTCGGGTGAAGGCTGCTGCGGCGCGGCTGCTGCCCGCCAGTCGCGGCTGCTTCGACGACAACCTCCGGCAGAACCGCGTACAGGCGGCAGGGGCCTGCCTGCAGGCGTGGCAGACCCTGTCGCCGACTGCGGCCGGGCTCCCCTCGGCACGCCTGCGCCTGGCCCAGCGCTGGCTGGCCATCGGCAGCGAGCGACTCGGCAGCGGCGACCTGGCTTTCGCAGCGCATGCCGCCGAACAAGCCCGCTTGCTGCAACCGGACCTGGCCGAGCTGCCGGCGTTCGAAGAGCGCCTGCGCCGTGCCGGCGGTCTCCCTGATTAGGTGAAAAACACCCGCTGCACGGTTGCGCGCGCAGCGTCGAGGGAGAAGTGCTCTGCGATGTTGGCCAGGCCGGCTTCGGACAGTTGCCGCCACAGCTGCGGATCCTGGTACAGGCGGACCACCGCATCGGCGAAGCCGGCCGCATCATCGGCCACCAGCACGTCCTCGCCCGGGCGCAGGTGCATCCCTTCCACCGCGCAGGGGGTACCTACCACCGGCTGGCCATGGGCCATGCTCAGGTTGATCTTGCCTTTCACGCCGGCACCGAAACGTAGTGGCGCGATGGAAATGCGTGCGCCATCCATGTAGGGAGTGATGTCCTCGACGAAGCCGTGCATCTGCACGCCGGGCTGGCGCGCGGCCAGGGCCAGCAGGGATTCCGGCGCGGCAGCGCCGATGCAGTGCAGGCGCACATCGGGCAGGCGGGCGCGGATGCCGGCGAAGACTTCGCCGATGAACCATTCCATCGCGTCCAGGTTCGGCGGGTGGCGGAAGCCGCCGACGAACACCAGGTCATGACGCTGCTCGAACGGTTTGCCGGCACCGGCGATGTCATGGAGGTTGGAGATCAGCTCCACCCGCACCGTTGGCGCGTCGGCCTGCAGCTGCTCGCGCTCGGCGGAACTGACCAGCACGGTGACGTCGCACTGCTCCATCACCGCCAGTTCGCTGGCGCGGGTACGCTCGGCAGCGCGCAGCAGTCCCGCATCGCCGGCCACTTCGGCACCACGACGTTCGCGCAGGTAGTGCAGGTCCACCGTGTCGAACACGGTGCGCGCCTGCGGCGCATAGCGCTTCAGCAGCGGCAGGCACTCGTGGGCAACATGGTGGCGGACCAGCAGCGCTACGTGGAAGCGTCCACCATGCGTGCGCAGCCAGCTGGCGACGCCATCGAGGAACGGTGCATACCAGACTTCCACACCCATCCGCTGCAGCGCGTCGGTGGCGGCGCCGCCGTGTTCGCGGCGGGTGGGAACGAACACCACATGGGCCCCGCCCTGCAGCAGGAGGCGGATCAGGTTCACCTGGCGCAGCGACGCGGAATCGCGATCCGGCTGCGGCACTGCCTCGTCCAGGATCAGCACCTGGCGCCGGCCACGCAGCAGCAGCGCCGGTGACGGCACTTCGCCCACCGCCGGGCGGCGGGCCAGCTCGGTGGCCCAGCGGTCGGCGAAGATGGCCTGGTTGCGCACCTGGTAGGCCTTCACGCCGCTGCCGGTGTCGGTGCCGTTACTGGTGCCTTCGTCATGGACCACCCGGCTGGCCGGCTGAACCAGGACGCGCAGGCCCTGCGCACGCACGCGGAAGGCCAGGTCGGTGTCCTCGTAGTAGGCCGGCTTGTAGCGGGTATCGAAGCCGCCCAGCTGTCGCCAGAGGTCGCGCGGCAGCATCAGCGCTGCGCCGGAGCAGTAGTCGACGTCGCGCAGGCTGGCAAAACGCGGGTCGTCCGCTGCCTCGAAACGGCCGTAACTCCAGCCACTGCCATCAGCGAAAATCACCCCGCCCGATTCCTGCAGCCGGCCGTCCGGGTAGAGCAGCTGGCTACCGACCAGGCCGGCGCCGGGCGTGCTGGAGAACGTGTCCAGCAGCGCGTCGAGCCAGCCCGGCTGCGGCACCGTATCGTTGTTGAGCAGCACCACGTAGCGACCGCGTGCGCGCGATACGCCATCGTTGCAGGCCTCGATGAAGCCGCCGTTGTACTCGCGCACTTCATAGCGCAGTCCGGCAACCTGCGGCATCCACTGCACGGTGGCGTCGGTGCTGCCGTCATCCACTACCAGGATCTCGCACGTGGCCTGCGGTGGATGCGCCGCCAAGGCGCGCAGGCAGGCCAGGGTGTGATCGACGTGGTTGTAGACGGGGATGACAATGCTCGCTTCCGGTGTTTCGCTGAACGGCACCGTGAAGGGAGCGAACGCCTGTGCCGGCGGCAGGAACAGCGGCGTGCGTGGCGCGGGCACGGCGCGCTGGGCATGCACGCGGATGCGCTGCCAGGTCGCCCGCCAGCCACGGGTACGCAGGCTGGCCAGGCTCCGGCGGGCCAGGCCCGACAGGCGGTTGATCAGGTATCGGATCTCGGCCAGGGACATCGCCATCCGGTTGCAACTCCAGCTTAAGCAGGGGAACCCGGGAGAATTCGCCAGCCGCAGCGGCTGGGGTAGACTCGCCAGACTCTACATTCTCGCATTCCCGTGCCCCGACGCTACGATTCCGACGACATCGACGATTTCGACGACGACGACCAGCAGGACAACGGCCCGCTGTGGCGGCGCCGGCTGATCACCTGGAGCATGGCTGCGGTCGCGTTGGGATTGGGTTTCCTCATTCCCTATACGCTGTACCTGAACCAGCAGGTGACCCAACGTTTCGGCGAACTGCGCTGGCAGATCCCGACGCGGGTGTATGCGCGGCCGCTGGTGCTCACTCCCGGCAAGGCGATGGATGCGTCCACGCTGAAGACCGAGCTGGCCGCCTCCGCCTACCGCGATGATGGCCAGGGCAAGGAGCCGGCCACCTATGCGGTGAATGGCGGGCGCTTTGTCATCTCCAGCCGCGGCTACAACGACGTCGATGGCCGGGTTGCCCCGCGTCGGCTCGAGTTGTCGCTGGCCGATGGTGCGGTCGCCTCGCTGCGCGATGCCGACAGCCGCAAGGCCCTGAAGGCGGCGCGGCTGGATCCGGCGCGTATCGCCACCCTGTACGGCCAGAAGCAGGAAGAACGCCGCCTGATCCGCATGGACGAGGCGCCGGACCTGCTGGTGACCGGCCTGCAGGCAGTGGAGGACAAGGACTTCAACCGCCACCACGGCATCGACCTGTCCGGTATCGCGCGCGCGGTGTGGGTGACCATCCGCTCCGGTGGCCAGAGCCGTCAGGGCGCTTCCACGCTGACCCAGCAGCTGGCCCGCAGCGGCCTGCTCGGCATCGGCAAGGAACAGACGCTCACCCGCAAATTCAACGAAGTGCTCTACGCCCTGATCATGGAAGCGCGCTATGACAAGCGCACCATCTTCGAGGCCTATCTCAACCAGGTGTACCTGGGCCAGCGCGGCAGCCAGGCGATCCATGGCATGTCGTCCGGTGCCGAGTTCTGGTTCGGCCGTGACCTGCAGTCGCTGGAGACCGAGCAGATCGCGCTGCTGATCGGCCTGGTCAAGGGCCCGTCCTTCTACGACCCGCGGCGTAATCCGGAACGTGCGTTGGACCGTCGCAACTTCGTGCTGGGCAAACTGCACGAAGCCACGCTGATCGACGACGCCGAGTACCAGCGCGCACTGAAGGCCCCGCTGGGCGTGCCGAAGACGCCGGGACTGGTGGCGGCCAACCGCTTCCCCGCCTATGTTGACCTGGTCCGTCGCCAGCTCGGCCATGACTACCCGGAATCTGCCCTGCAGGGCGCTGGCCTGAGCGTCATGACCGGCATGTCGCCGTCCGCGCAGGCCTATGCCGAAGGCGCGGTGACCCGCACCATCAAGTCGCTGGAAAGCAAGCGCCGGCCCGAACTGCAGGCCGGCATGGTGCTGACCGACGTGCACAACGGTGACGTGCTGGCGGTGATCGGCAGCCGTGAAGTGTCCGAGGTCGGCTTCAACCGCGCGATCGAGGCGCAGCGTCCGGTCGGTTCGCTGCTCAAGCCATTCGTGTACCTGCTCGCGCTGGCGCAGCCGGACCGTTACTCGCTGGCCAGCTGGGTCGACGATTCACCGGTGACGGTGCAGCTCGGCCGCGGCCGCAACTGGAGCCCGGGCAATGCGGACAACCGCAGCCACGGCACGGTGCGCCTGATCGACGCGCTGGCACACTCCTACAACCAGGCCACGGTGCGCGTGGGCATGCAGGTCGGTCCCGAGCGCGTGACCCAGCTGATCCATGTGTTGGCGGGCATCAAGGCCGAGGCCAATCCGGCGGTGATCCTTGGCTCGACCGACCAGAGCCCGTACGCGATGGCACAGCTGTACCAGTTCCTCGCCTCGGGCGGTGAGATCCAGCCGCTGCACGCGGTGCGTGGCGTGCTCGATCCGCAGGGCAAGCTGCTCAAGCGCTACGACAAGACCCCGGCGCCGGCACAGGAAGGCGATTCAATTGCCGCCAACCTGATCAGCGTCGGCCTGCAGCAGGTGGTCTCCAGTGGTACCGCGCAGCGGCTCAATGCCGATGGCCTCGGCCGCCTGCAGCCGGCCGGCAAGACCGGCACCACCAACGATGGCCGTGACAGCTGGTATGCCGGCTACACCGGCGATCATCTGGCGGTGATCTGGATCGGCAACGACCAGAACCAGCAGGCCGGCCTGTATGGCGCTACCGGCGCGATGCGGGTCTGGTCGGGCATCTTCCAGCGCCTGCCGAGTGCGCCATTGCGGGTCAGCAACAAAGGCCTGGACTGGCAGTCGGTCGCGGCCACGGGTCTGAACACAACCGATGAAGGCTGCCCGGGCGCACGCCGCTTCCCGTTCGTGGTGGGCTATGCACCGGCGTATGCGCCGTGCGCGCCGGCAGTGCCGCCGGGCGAGCCGGGCGAAGCTGAAGGGGAGGGCGGTGGCTGGCGTAGCTGGTTCGGCCTGGACCGCAAGCCGGAAGCGCCCGCCGAACCTGCCGCAGCGCCCGCCGCCGCTACTCCTCCCCCGAGCCGATGAAGCCGATGAACATGCGATCCCTGCTGCAGCCCCTGGCCCTGACCGGCCTCAGCCTGGCCCTGGCCGCCTGTGTGACCAGCGCGCCGCCGGTGGTCAAGCCAGTCGATACCACTACGCCGGCACAGCGCCTGGCGGCAGTCGATGCGGCCGCAGGTCCTGACGACAAGGAGCTGTCGGTGCAGCCGCTGCGTGATTCGCAGGTGGAAGACCTGCGGGTGACCGCGCAGGCGCAGCGGCAGGCGAACGACCTGGCCGGTGCCGCCAGCAGCTTGGACCATGCGCTGGAAATCGTGGCCAGCGACCCGGCGGTGCTGCAGGAGCGTGCCGAACTGGCACTGCTGCAGGGGCAGTGGGAACAGGCGGAGACGTTCGCGCGCAAGGCGGTGGATCTGGGCTCGAAGACGGGGCCGCTGTGCCGCCGGCACTGGGCGACGATCGAACAGTCACGCCTGGCGCGGGGCGAGAAGGAGAATGCGGTGTCGGCGCATGCGCAGATTGAAGGTTGCACGGTGCCGGGGATCAAGCGGTACTGAGTTTTCAGCCAACGGCACAGCCCCTCGTGGCTGTGGGTTGGTCGCTGAAGCCAGAAGCAAAAGCCGCGCTTGGCCGGGCGGGGTGGGTT
>NZ_JAPTFO010000159.1:0-3105 GCF_030985515.1 Stenotrophomonas sp. Sm10 | reverse complement strand
GTATTTCCCCTTGCATCTTTAACAACTACCTCAGTACCATTGTAAATTGTTTGACTTAGTTTGTCTTTCACCTCGACAGTTTTACCTGTTGGTTCTTCAGATTTAACAACCGAATCATTTAACACCATCTTAGGCGCTGTGTTATTATCAATTTGCGCCCATTGTTTATAGTTTGATTCAATTGTTTTACCACTAGCAGTAAACATAGCATTGGTAGGGAAATTTACTTCTTGTTTTTTACCTTGGAAATCTTTTGTTTCATGACGTGTCCCACGTGGCGGATGAATAACATTTACCACAAAGTCTTCAACCTCACCAGAAGATGCTAATCCTGTAGGCAACCTTAAGTCATTCTGATCTACAGAAACACGTAAACGAACACCGAGATTATCTACTGATGTGTTTAACAATTGCGGTGCGTTTTTAAATGTAATGTCGTATGTTCCATCAGCGTTTGCAGTCACTAATTCAGATGATTCATAAAGGTCAAATTTACCGTTTCCGTTAAAATCAACCCAACCACGAACATAAGCCACATCATTATTAACACCACGGTTAACTTTGACACCTTTTAAGACATACTCATTCTCACTTGCATGTCTTAGTGTATATTTAGTAGCTACCGTTGGATCAAGAAGTTGTCCTTCACCTTCATCAGGTAGGTTACCTACACCAAGCCCACGTGTTGCTTGGTTATATAACCCTTTAATTGGAAAACCATCCCCACCTTCTAATGTATTAGCTGTTGATAGAATTTCACCATTTTTAATAGCTACTTGAGTTCCATCAGCCATACGAATTACTGGGTTTTTACCATCTAATAAGTATGTTCCTGATTGACCTTTTGAGTTTGTAACTTGAGTTGTACCGCTAACAAGATTAATTTCTTTATAGTCTTCAGAATTAACTAAGTCATCAAGTACCCAAGCTCCATTTGGTTCAGCGATTGTTGTACGGAAGTCTGTATCTGCAGGAACATCACCTAAATATGGTTGTGTTGCAGTTACTTGCGTTCCATTTTTTTCCTTATTGAAGTTACCGATAATATGTTGTGCGGAACCGTAAGAAGCTGGCGCATCCCCACCATCATAAACAACAAATCCTACTGATGCAGATTGACTTCCAGGCGCATTAATATAAACACCAAGATTTTCAACATTTTGAGAAATACCTACTGGAAGGTCGCGGTTCTTAGTGATACCTGAAACAAATGGTCCAAATAACTGACTACCATAACCTGTTTCTGTTTTATTCGTCCATTCAGAAAGATCATAACCTGTAGATAACTTAGCATTTGTTTTTCTATCAAAGGTAGATAAAAAGTTAGTGTTACCTTCTCTATTTGGCAATATCCCCTGAGAATTCGTTTTATTTTTATTTAAGCGCATAAACTCTTCCCAAGGTGTTCCGTCAGACTCAAATTGAGTAAATTCTCCTTCATTTAAGTCTTCTGAATCAGCCGCAATAGCATTTACTGCAACAGGACGACCGTTATAAGTAGCTGCTAGCTGGAATTTCACCCCTACGTTTCCTCCATCATATGCTGGAGCAAACGCTGTTAATCGTTCACGTTCGATACCTTTTGAATCTACATAAGTAGTTGGAAATCCTGCCAATCTTAAGTGACTCCATTTTGGATCTTGTCTTGTTACAATGACATCTTCACGTTGAACAACACCATCAATCGGAGCTCTGTTAATATTTTCAGGTTCACCATTGGCTTTATTTAGAGTATATGTTTCTGTTGTAACTTTTTTACGAGAAAGGGATTTTACTGTTGCGCTTAATGCATACCCTTTTACTTTAGTAGGAACATCGAAACGCATCCCCTCTTGAAGAACCTCAAATATTTCATTATCTCCTCGGCCACTAGATTGGTTATTTTGCACTTCCTTTTTTACATCATTAAACGTTTTCCACAATGTATATTTGGCTAATCCAGATGCTAAAAATGCCGGATCATTCGTTTTCTTACCTACTAATTCTGGGTGAGTTTTAGATTCAAGAACTGTACGAACCATGGTAAAACGTCCACTTTCTTGACGTCCTTTTGAACTAGTGAAATTAATCATCGCTGGATTATCAACATATTCCACAGGTCCTACTTTTGTTCCATCATTATAGGTAATAGACGCTGTAGCAAAGTCAAACCAGTTAATTGCTTCACGGAGTTGATTATAGTTTTTCTCACCGGCTGAACCAAAAACTACATCACCTACTGCAAATCCATGTGTTCGGCTTCCATTTTGGTCTACTTTTCCGTTTGCTAGCGTTACTGTCGCTACATCTACACCTTTATCGCCTTTTTGTTTAACTTCAATCTTATCATCAGCAGTTAAAGTTGGATTTGCTGTACGAATTTCTTTTTCAATTGCTCGCGCTTCTTCCTCAGTAATATTGCCAATATCATTAACAACAACTTTATTAATTGGATTGTTAATATTTACAGCGCTAGCTGCTGCATCCGCTAACACAGCTTCAACTTTACCTACGTGCCCTGCGCGCTTCATCTCAGTATAAACAGCTTCGATAGCCGATGAGATACGTTGAAGTTGAAGATTCAATTGTTCAGCGGTAACATCTTTCTCGTTGAGAACTTTCTTAGATGCCGCAATCTCCACTTTGGCCGCTGCTACTGCAGCTGCAATTGCTTCTTTTGAAGATTTATCTTCAACTTTTTTCTCAGCGTAGTTTGCCGCAGTTGTATTCAGAACTTCAGCTTCTGATGTTAACTGTTCAAGGATTGTCTTTGTAGCAGCAATTGGGTTCTCTGCTTTCTTTTCATCCTTCTTATCAGCTTTATCATCAAGCGCTTTCTCAGATGTTTTATCTGTAGAATCAGCTGCTTGAGTTGCTTTTTCTTTGTCAGCAACCTCTAATTTTTCAGTTGTAGCAGTTTCAGATGTTTTATCGTCTTTCTTAGACGCTTCCGCTGCTAACTTTGCGATTTCTTCCTCGCTCAACTCTTTTTTATCTAGAACAGGAGCTCCTGTTGTAGCTTCAGTAGCTGGCAAGATCACATTCGTTGGAGAAGTTACCCCCTCACCATCTTTTGGAGTAGAGGTTACGGCTTCTGTTTTATTTTCAGTAGTTGCTTCTTCTGCC
>NZ_JAPTFO010000158.1:0-3123 GCF_030985515.1 Stenotrophomonas sp. Sm10 | reverse complement strand
TTGCAAGTTGTTGCAATCGTGTTGCAATTCAACCCCTTTAACTCTCTGTGCTTGCGACTCCTACGAGTACTCGCGGTTTCGCTCCCGACCATCTCAGGAACCTGCTCCAAAAAATAATCTCGGTCGGATTTTTTGGTTAGCAGACCTTTACTCTCTAAGAAAATCAATGTAATTTTAATATCTTCAAGATTTTCATCAATAACAAGAGCAATTTCCTCGGCTAAATTATCAGCCAATCCATCGTAGTAAATATGCCCTCCATCTTCCAAGCTAATTAACATCATTTTGAGATAAATGATGGTATGTGTATCTCCACCAGCAATCTTACGAAGTAGTTTCATCTCCTTTGACTTAAAGAAGTCCTGAGCAAGCTGGATCCAGAAATACCGCTTATTTTTTAACGCCATAATCTCACACCCCACTTCCTCCGATTCGCACGGTACTTCATCCGCATATCCTCATAAATGTGCATCCCCTCTAGCGCCATCTTCTCAACCTTTAACAGCTTATTTTCAGAGACTACATCACGATAGTCATTAGCTAGTTTTTCATAGTCGGTTAGGTATTCTTTTATAAGTGAAATTTTCCTGTTCTCGTCCTCTAAATATATTTCAAAATCAGACTTTTCTTCATCAGACGATAGCATTTCTTTATTCACTCGCTCATGCCATAATAGCCATTCAATCAATTCTTCCATTCCTAACCTCCTCACTTCAAGATGCGCATTTTAGGCTCTGGCAATGCTAAAGGCTCAGGACGCAAGCCTTCAGGACGTTCATTGTCGTAGGTGAATCCTGTGAAGTCTCGCCGAATATTCTTGCGAATTTCTTGCCATTTGTCCTCTCTACCACGTTCATAAGCATGGTTATAGCCTTGGATAATTATAGAAGCAAATTCTTGCTCTTTCTGTCTCTCTTCTTCCTCTCGTTGTTCTTGCATTTTGATGTGACGATAAACTGCCACAAAACCAAGAAGCAAGCCTCCTACTCCCATCAGCTGTTCTAAAATCGGTGGTTCAAACATTTTTATCTCCTTATGCTCTTAATTTTCGTACTTCTTTTTCTAATTCCAAAATTTCATAAACATCATTGACATCGTACATAATATCTTTTCCTTGCTTACGAAATCTTAAGCCTTTGCGTTCTAACTTCTTAATATAGCCATGAGTGAAGCCGAACTTCTTCATCAAAGCTTGTTGATTGATTGGCATGCGATCATTCTCTAACTGCTCCTTGACTTGCTTTTCAGCAAAGGCTAGTAATTGGTTTGTGAACAATTCAGCACTTTCGCCGTCCAATCGTAATTGTAACGTTATACCTTCCATTTTCTACATCCTCTCAACTATGCGGGCAAGCATTTTTGTGATATAATGGTCTAAATTGTTTAAGTATGCGCCTGATTGCCGTCAGGTGCTTTTTCTGGATTAACAGAAGAAGCCATTGAACAATTCTACAAGCGATTCTATGAAACTGTTACGAATTTAAAAGACGATCATCCAGAATCGTAACATCTATTTGGAGCACATCTTCTGGATGTGCTTCTTTAATGCGAGCTATTTTTCCAATAGCTTCATCTACAGAAGTACTTCTTAAATAAATCTTCAGTTTTGCCATCCCTCTGTCTTCCTTTCTATTTTTTCTGTCTATCTTTCTGCTATAATTAAATCCGAAATTGATAGGCTTTTTCTGTAAACGCTCAAGAAAACTAGTATTTTTTGAGAAACTTTGCACCAACTTTGGGTCTGCCTTTACAAAGGTGGACTCTTTTTTCCCACTATACGGATATCGTCTTGGTCTCATTTTTCCCTCCCTACGCTTGACTAAAAGCGTTCAGTTCCATAATCTTCATCTTGGTATTAGTGCTTGGCTCCCACGTCATCCAGTAAGCAAAAGCGGCATCCGCATGCTTCTTTGGTAGCAGGTCATAGCGACTAATATTGAAATGATCCTTGAAATCAATCTCAGCTTGTCTAAAGACTGACTGAGCAAAATTCTTATCTGCATAAGC
Organism: Stenotrophomonas sp. Sm10; assembly: GCF_030985515.1. Taxonomy (NCBI): domain Bacteria; kingdom Pseudomonadati; phylum Pseudomonadota; class Gammaproteobacteria; order Lysobacterales; family Lysobacteraceae; genus Stenotrophomonas; species Stenotrophomonas sp. Sm10. The sequence continues at coordinate 1,116 of NZ_JAPTFO010000158.1, read as the reverse complement.
TGGGCTATCAATACCACCTAGGCATGCCACAACCCTGGCCTTTCTCTTCTTCAGTAGCGACTGAGCATAGCTTGGATGAATCGGTTGCTCGCTCTTGAGGTAGTCGATATCTTCCAGCATGTTCGCCTGCTGTTCACGCAATTTCTTCTGGCCAGTAAACAGAGCGATAAAGGCATCCTCGTCCAAGTCCTCACGGATAAATCCGCCCTGCTTACGAATAGCTGGCAATACCTCTGATGTCACCCAGCGCTTGAACTCTTTAGCCTGAGGCAACTTGCTGGATAAGATAAGAGAGTAGAGACCAGATTCGTTGATGATGATAGTGTTTTGTGTTCGACCTAAATTGTCGGTGAGTCCGTATTTCACGGAGTCATCTTCATCAACGTGCCGAGAAATTGCGTCCAGTGGTTTAGCATATCCTAAGATATCTGCAACATCCTTCCCAACGAACCAAGGCTCGTCATCAATTGTCAAAGTACGGACTTCCTGCCCATGAAAATTAAAAATTTCGTTCATAATGTTCCTTTCAAATGTGGTATAATCAAAATAAAACGATTGGAGAAATCTTATGGAATATCAAGTTCTTATTCAACCTGTAATTAGTATCATTCTTGCAATAATCTCAGGGCTATGGTCATATGTTGCATCAAAAGCTAACAATAAAGCTGAGATTGAAAAACAAGCTAAAGAACATTCACATAGTGTTGAAAAACTCGAAAGAGAATTTCATCATCAGATAGATACTCTAAAACAGCAACATGCCTTTGAGCTTGAAAAAATCAAACAAGCTCATGAATTACGGTTGCAAGAACTTGAGAAGGTATCTCAGCTTGATACTGAAACCGACAAGTCTATGAAGATGAATGATCTTACCTACAAAGTTTTTACAGGCGAGGTTGATTTCGACAGAGCTTTAAAAATAGCTAATAAAGCAAGCGATAACAAACAAAACTTAAAGAAAAGATTTATTCAGAAGACTTCTAAAAAATCATAAATTAAATTTATTTCTAATTCTTTCCAGCTGATCATCTTGTATTTTTTTATTCTCGTTGATGCGCTTTTTTCTATCTCTTTTGCTAGCGTAGTATGTGGCTATACCAATAATATGATTGATTA
>NZ_JAPTFO010000157.1:0-3191 GCF_030985515.1 Stenotrophomonas sp. Sm10 | reverse complement strand
GTATTCTTCTCCTTCCTCTTTAAGGTTCACATAAAGAGATCGAACAGAAAGTATTAGTATTTACACATGAATGGTTAACCTAATATTTTTAGAGCATGTTCATGACCACATAGGTAAAGACACTTCAGTGTAAACGTTTTTGTGGCATATTGAGTATGCCAGAGTTGCAACGAGACAAACTAAAATGAAAAGGAGATATTGACTATGATGACAGCAATGGAACAAAATGTATAATAAGAAATCAGATATAAATACTTAATATTATTGTAATTACAGTATATAATATCTCTGTTCTTATTTAAGATTCTATAGTTTTGATATTTAGTACAAGATAAGTATAACTGTAACATTACGATGGTTATTATTAACTATAGTGGGTTGATAAAAACTATGTAAGAGAGAACGAGATTCGTTCTCTCTTTATGTGTTCAAAGTGATGAGAATCTTAATTTTAAAGTTTTTGAAGTTACGAAATCCGAAAACCTACTGTTTGATGTCCTTGATAAGTTTATTGGTAGCTTCCAGTTTAGTGTTGAAATAAAAAGTGTCAATCAAGACCTAATTATAACATTTTAGGCAAAAACGTAAAATAATAGAAAGCTTGTGCTATACTTATCCCATCTTAAGAAATAGCTTAAGATAAAAATAAAAAAAGGAGACAATAGTAATGAATACTATTAAAGACTTTAAAAGTCTAAACACTGACGTATTAGCTACTGTTGAGGGTGGCGTTTGTAGACCTGTTTTATATGGAGCAAATGGCTATGGTTGTCTAGATACTAGGACTCATCAATGGCGTTATGTCGTTACCACAGGAGATGTTCAAGCAACTGTTAACACAGTTGTTAATGGCTGGATGAAGTATGGACCATGGATTCCTCGTCGATAATGATGTTGATAATTAAAGGTTGATCACTTACATAAGGGGACCATAAGCAGATGATAAGCACACATAGTAATAAAAAAGAAGTTAAATTGACAAAATTGCTTGATGATTGTCTTGATTCTAAATTGTCTCAGTCTGAAAGGGTGATTTTACAAAAAGCTAAAAGTGATTTAGAAAAAAAGAGTTCTTATTTTCCACGAATTGTAGCTGATTTGGAATCTTCACTTCGTCCTTTGGCAATTAATCAAAAGTTATCAGATAGTGTAAAGCTCCTCTATATGACAATTACTAGTCATGAATATAAAAATAAAGGACTTGGAATCGGTTTGATGAGTATTGGACAATGGTTGTGAGTTTATTTTAGATAAAAGAGCTATTCTCCATTTGTTGAGTGCGAACTTTATTTTATTCCAATATTATGAATTAGTTGACAATAACTTAAACTAATGGGATAGTAAGGCTGGTTAGTGTCATAAAGCGAAATGCAAACGTTTGAGACTATAGTAAGTCTTATTATATTAAAAGTTTCAAGCTGAGCTTGTTCAATGGTTGTGAAATGAGCATCATTGACAAGCTCTCTTTTGATGTCTTATTTTCTTTCTAGATAATTCTCGAAATCATACTCTAGTATATTTATTGAGAGCTTTGGTAGTATGAACGATAAATCCTTCTTTAGGTAATACCTTCTCGCTTAGAAACATTTATGTACAAGATTGAGACGCATTAATGAGAAAAGGTCGACAGTTAGAGTATCTATATTTGTAGTATCTTCCCTTAGCAAAGAATTCTAACTGATGAGGTTGTGTTCTGCCCCATTTATGATTAATCTTTGTTTTTTTTGCCCAAAAAGCACCTTTTGGGCAAAAAACTATACCTTTTAGGAAAAGAAGAAAAAAGAGAGTTTCTTTTATGATATAGTCTTAAGACAGGAAACTTAAAAAGTGAAAGGATGATAACTATGATCAAAAAGCAACTAAAACAGATAACAGTGTTAACAAGTATCTTATTTATAGCTAACTTTCCAAATGTTTTAGCAGATGAAACCAGTTCTATAGATCAAAAAACAGCGATTATAACTGAGGATACGGTTGGTCAAAATAATTCAACCGTTGATGAAATACCAGAAATTACTGAATCCACAGATAGTTTTACACAAGTACCCGCAGTCGTTTCTGAAGAGGCCACAAGTACTAATATGGAAACACCTGTTGCTGAAGAAGCGTCCGATATAGAAGCTGAAGCTGCTCCAGAAGTTACACAAGAGCAGTATCAAGAAAATGTAGAGAACTTAACTAAAGTTTCTATCAATGATGTATATCAAATGTTTACCCCTGATGAGAATAAACATCTTCTTTATGTTGGGCGTCCAACTTGTTATTACTGTCGCCAATTTTCACCAGAGTTGAAAAAATTAAATCAATTAACACCAGTTGAATACTACAATACAGATGGTGAAGATTTTGATAAGAATGCAAGTGATTTTCTTTTCGGTACTGTGGGTATCCCTGGAACACCAACTCTTATTCGTCTTGAAAATGGACAAGCTATCTCTGGCTGGGTTGGCGGCGGCGGAGCCGATGATATTTATCGCTATATGTTTAAAGATCTAGATAAAAAAAGTAGTGAGGTAGCTTTTACTGAGAGTAACGTAGGCAACAGCGAACAAGAAAAGCAACTCCCTAGCGTTGGAGAAAAAACCGAAGCTACTAACAAAAATACAGGTGTTAGCTATACTACTTTATCAATAACGCCTACATCTTCAAATGAAAAATCTATTGGTACGGCAATAGTTGCGCAGTCAAATAATCTTCCTAAAACGGGAGATAAGAAAGATTATTTGACAATTATTGGAGGTATTATGTTGCTGATAGTCTATGGACTACTTAAGAAAATTGATAAAAAGTATATCAGTTAACAAATAATCACTTGTTTTCAAGGGAGATCAAATGAACTTTCTATCACTTAAGACAAATTCTAGAGTTTATCAGTTTGCTCTTGAAGATATTTATTACATTAAGACAATCAAGGAGAATAAAATTGAAGTGGTAACGATTGATTGGTCTTATTCATTTTCTTCAATACTTATATTGAAAAGTGTAGGAGGTAACCATTATGAACAAAGTTTATTTTAAGAGATAAATTGTAAAACATAGTGCAACAAAAACTCTAAGCAGGCTCTGCCTGCTTAGAGTTTTTTGTGTTTAAAAGTTACACGATGTCCTACTCACGCGCGTGCTGAAAAAAAGTGACAGGCTATTCTACCCATCACTTGTTGTATGAATTTTAGGCTCTATAATTTCTGTAG
>NZ_JAPTFO010000156.1:0-3255 GCF_030985515.1 Stenotrophomonas sp. Sm10 | reverse complement strand
TCTCAAGCATTAGAAAGTCTAATCATAGAACATACAGAAAACACTAATAAATATAGAGAGGACATAGCATGAATGATTATTTCAAAGAATTTAAAAAAGACTTAGGACTTGTAGAGGAAAAGCTAGATATTTTATCAGAGTGGCATAAGTCTAAGAATCATATTGGAGCGACGGAAATTGCTGAAGATTGTATTTCAGTAATTAGTGATCTATGGATAAGCTTTTATAAATTATCTGAAGCGTACAAGATGCAGGAAGCTAGTCATGAAGAATTTTATAATACGAATGTTGAGAACTTACTGGGAGAATTAAAAAAATATGACGATGAGTGTGCAGAAATGTACAATAAAAAACCTGACTGGTTACTATTCAATTACTTAAATCAAGTAATAAACGAAAACAAGTTAAGTAATGATATTACTCATGAGACTGCTTCAACTTGGACGTATTTACGAAGTTTAGTTGTTTCTGATTTACAAAAAAGAGGGCTTTTAAAATGAATGAACTAGATTTAAGCAATACACAGGCGCTTATTTTTACCGTGATTTTGATTGGCCTTCTCATATATCTAAATCATCGAGACCACAAAAAGTGCGCTCAAATGGAGCGAGAAAACAGGAAACTAGGAGAAAGTCCTAGCGAAAGTTTAAGCCCAGATTATGGGCGGTATATCCAGCTTGCAGGGGTTAAGCCGTGGAGGTGACGATATGTTTGAAAGGATGATTGAAGAACTTCAAATAAAAATATTAGAAGCCTTAGAACGTTACCTAAAAAGTCATGAAAAAATACCTCCCCGAATCATTGGGTTGATTTCCGCAAAACGAGTACAGGAAGAGTTAGATATAAAATATCTGACCTTACAAAAATGGGAAAGAATGGGCTTGAAACGTTATCAACCTCCAGGAGACGATAGCAGAAAAGTTTATTATAAAGTGGACGATATCCGTAAGTTTATGGGGGTGGGAGAATGAGAGTGATAGAGTTAACCTTGTCTAGTGACAAATTAGCCTTATTCGGCTTTCTCAAGTCTACCCCTACCCAAGCTTGGAAGAATGAGAATCACTTCAAATTCATCTACTTTGAACCGATTGGCGAAGCGCTGACGAATTTCCACTATAAAGGCTTGTATGTGACTGTCAAAGACGAAAAAGAGGAAGTAGAGGGTTGGAGGTTAGTTAGAGACTTGGAGATAGTTTTGGCCAGTCCTGACTTGCTGACGATCCTGAAAGATTTAGAGGTAAACAAATTGACCGAGCAACGGCAGGGGCTTGGAGTGGAGTTAAAAGGCTGGGTTTTTGACCTGATTTGTAATGGCATTTATACCAGATATGAGACTTCACTTTTTGTCCGCTTGCTATTTGTCAATGGCTACAGTTTTAGTCAGCTGGTGAATTTATTTTCAGCAATCGTTAAACGCAAAGACCTAGCAAGCTACTTTCTAGAAGTAGCGACAAAATTCTATAAGGAGGTGGCTTTTGAATAGTGAAGAAATTGTAAGTAAAATTATCGAAGAGAATCAGCAACAAATACCGCCTACCGTGGTGGACTTGACCCAAGCAAGGGAGACTAACGAGGAAAACAACAGCCTGGATTTAACACCTAAAACCAAAGGAAAAGGCTTTGTCATCACCTTGGACAATCTCAAGAAGATTTTGAGTGGGGATAGTAAGCTAAAAGGGGCGATACAGTACAACGCTTTTACATATGAAATTGACGTTACCAAGTCTGTTAAGTTAAATGGTAGAACCTTGAGCGGTACAATCGATGACCTGATTATCAGAGAGATTAGGGCTTATATTGCTACCAAGTATAAGATGGATTATAAAAAAGGGGATATCGCTGATATCTTAGAAGTGGTGGCTGGAGAACACAGCTACAACCCCTTAAAAGACTATCTGGAATCTTGCGAAAGCGAGTATAAAGAGTTAGTGAATCAGCGTGATCCCTTTGATATTTTAAGGCATTATCTCAATATCAAGGATGACGAATATAACCGTATTATTATGGACTTGTTTTTCCGTGGAGCGGTTGCCAAGGTGTTTGACCCTATTGTTAAGTTTGACTTTGTGCTGGACTTGACTGGAAGGCAGGGAGTAGGAAAGACCCAATTTTTTGAGGGGCTTTTTACTCACAAGTATTTTACAACCGTTGAGACCTTCACAGATAAAGATGACAAGGCTAGAATGGTAAGAAACTGGTGTGTATTTGATGATGAGATGGTGGCCAGTAAAAAGGCTAGTTTTTCAGAATTGAAGAAATTCATCACAGAAACCAAGCTGGAGTTTAGACCGCCTTACGCCTCCAGCGACAGGCGATTGCCTAAGAGTTTTATTATTGTGAGGGCAACCAATGACCATGATTATTTAAACGACCTGACAGGAGAAAGGCGCTTTCTGGTTGCTGAGGTACACAAAGACACCGACTATAAGGGCAGGAAGTGGACAGAGAAAGACCGTAGAGCCTTTTGGGGCGCTATGGTGGTGGCTTGGAAGTCTAACCAGTCTTTGACGCTGACAGACGAGCAGGAAAAGCTAGTAAATGAGGTTAGAAGCCGTTACAAGTTTGTAGATGAGACCCTTGAGGATTTGGAGCGCTATTTAGGCACTCCTTACCCAAAAAGAATGTATCAGTTCCCGACGACCGACAGAACGCGATGCTATTATATCTATGATATGATGAACGAGGGATACTTTAGAAATAACAGGGGCGGAACGGTTGAACTGGACACAGACACCTATGGCGAGCTGGTAGATAGGGATAAGATGACCATTAAACTATTTTTTCAAGAGGTGTATTTGACTGACAAAGTACCGCCAAAGGATAAGGCTAAGGTTAAAAAGTATATGCAAAACCGAGACGGCTGGGAACATAGGCGATCAACAAGATTTGGTAAAAGTATTAAACCAGCTTACGTTAAAAAAATGTAGTCAGTGTAGTTTATTTTTAAAAAGTGACTACATTTTAAATAGGAAGAAAACCCTTGATACATAAGGGGTTAGAAAAAAAGTGTTGTTTTTACTATTTTACTGACTACACCCCTAAACCCTTGGTATTATTGACTTTTATATAAAAATGTAGTTATTTTCTATTTATTAAAGAGTATATGAAGATAAGAGATAAAAGGCGTTTATTGTTTATTTTTTTGGGAGCAAGGTGACTACATGACTACGCATGGCGAAAAGCCTTGTGACTGTAAGGCGGATAGCTTAGTCACTAGATATCCCAAAATGACTACACTTTTTTATGAACTCTAAG
>NZ_JAPTFO010000155.1:0-3351 GCF_030985515.1 Stenotrophomonas sp. Sm10 | reverse complement strand
GGCGGGGACGCCGCAAGTACGTCCGTGTAGGCTTAGCCGCGGCATCCATGCCGCGGATACCCCGCCGCCCGACACCGCCCCGCCTCTGATAGATCGCGGCGCACCATTGCTTTGGTAGGTGTCGACCTTGGTCGATACACATCCACGCCACGCGTGGATGCAAGCGAAGCGACCCGCTTTTGATTTTGACTTTTCTTTTTTTGATCTTCCGTGGCGGTCGTGCACGGAAACTGTCAGAGGCCGGGCGGGTGGGCTGCGCAGGGGCGTGAGCCGCATGGATGCGGCGACCGAGCTTACATGGACGTACTTGCAGCGCCCCCTGCGCAGCCCACCCGCCCGGCCAAACCACGGCTTTTGATCTACGCGACCAACTCCGCCACGAGGGGCTCAGCCGTTGGCCTTCGCCTTCGCCTCGCGCGCGGCCTGCTGCTCGACCAGGGTCAGTGCCACGTTGTCGCGCAGGTAGGCCGGCTCGACCTTCTCCGGTGCAATGGCTTCGCCGCGGGCGAACGCCGGCACCGCCAGTGCGAGCACGTCAGACGCACGCGGCAATGCCGTGGCGTCGAATCCGCGCAAACCTGTGCCGAGCTGCGCGACCAGCGCACCCTCGGCTGCGGCGAACCCGGTACCGACACCGTAGGCCGACAGCCCTTCCGGCAGCGCTACCGCAGCGGGTGCGCACACGCGTTCGGCATCGCGTGCCACCGGCAGGCCGTCCACACGCTCGAAGCGCGCAACGTACAACTCTCCCATCCGTGCGTCGATCGCCGACAGGATCTGCGTTTCTTCCGCCGGTGCCCGCAGCGCCAGCACCTGCAGCGTCGAGACCGGCAGCAACGGACGATCCAGCGCCAGTGCGATGCCCTGCGCGATGGCGATCGCCAGGCGCACGCCGGTGAAAGCACCAGGACCGCGGCTGAGCGCGATACCGTCCAGCTGGCGGCGGCTGATGCCGGCTTCGGCCAGCAGCGCCTCGGCCCACGGTAGGCTCAGTTCGGCATGCCGGCGCGGGGCGATCTCGAAACGTTCCAGTACCTGTCCATCGACATGCAGGGCAACGGAACAGGCTTCGGTGGCGGTTTCAAAGGCGAGCAGTTTCATCGGATCAGGTCAGAACAGGGGGAACGTGACACCGGGCGCCGGCTCCGGGCCCGCCGCGGCGGCGGCGGTCGGAACGGCATCATCGGCCACGGGCGCCCATTGTGGCGTAAAGAAGGCCTGCACATCGGCCAGGCTGCGGGTGCGCCGGAACGGCGGCAGCGACTCAAGAAAGACCCGGCCATAGCCACGGTTGAGCAGGCGCGGATCGCACAGGACCAGCACGCCCCGGTCGCTTTCGCTGCGGATCAGGCGGCCAACGCCCTGCTTCAGGGCGATCACCGCCTGCGGCAACTGTTCGTCGCGGAACGGATTGCCGCCCTGGCTGCGGATCGCCTCCAGGCGTGCCTCGTAGACCGGGTCGTCCGGGGCCGCGAACGGCAGCTTGTCGATCATCACCACGCTCAATGCTTCGCCGACCACGTCCACGCCCTCGCGGAAACTGGCCGAGCCCAGCAGCACCCCATTGCCCGATTCGCGGAAGCGCTGCAGCAGCGTCGCACGCGGCGCCTCACCCTGCACGAACAACGGCCATGGCCCATCGCGCAGTGCCTCGGCGGCCTCACGCAGGGCGCGATGCGAAGCGAACAGCAGGAACGCCCTGCCCTGCGAGGCCTGCAGCACCGGCCGCAGGGTCTGGATCAGCGCGGTTCCGAAACCCCGCGCGGCCGGATCGGGCAGGCCCTCGGGCAGATAGCACAACGCCTGCTCCGGCCAGTTGAACGGGCTGGGCTGGACCAGCGTATGTGGATCGTCCAGGCCCAGGCGGGTGGCGATGTGATCGAAGCCGCCTCCAACGGTCAGTGTCGCCGAGGTAAAGATCCATGCGGCGCGACTGCGTTCGCGATGCTCGCGCAACGGGCCGGACACATCCATCGGCGTGCGCTGGCAGCGGAAACCACGCGGCGTGAGCTCATACCAGAGCACATCGGTGGCATTGCCGGTGTCCGCAGGATCAGTATCGAAGTCGAAGGCGGGTTCGTCATCGCCCAGCCAGCGACCGAGCCGCGAAACCGCCTCACGCGCCCGCGCATGGCAGGCATCCAGGCCCGCCGCGGCTTCGCGCAGCGGCTGCAAGGCCTGCTCCAGCGTCACCAGCCCTGCCATCACCGTGTCGAAGCCATCGCGCACCTGCGGCATCGTCAGCGCACGCCACTGCGTGCCGCGCGGCGGCAGCCCCTCCATCGCCGAACGCAACGCCAGCAGCGCCTGCTGCAAGTGGTCGACCGGTTCCTGCAGCGCCGACTGCGCCCCCCCGACGCCGCGCGCTTCGGCCAGGCAGTCGCGGCCCAGCTCCTGCCACGGGCGCATGCCGAAGCCTTCGCCGAAGAACTGCGCGGCCAGTTCAGGCAACTGATGCGCCTCGTCGATGACGAAGGCCTGCACCCCCGGCAGCAGCTCACCAAAGCCATCCTGCTTCAATGCCAGGTCGGCCAGCAGCAGGTGATGGTTGACCACCACTACGTCTGCCGCCTGCGCACGTTGCCGCGCACGCACCACGAAGCAGTCTTCCCAGAACGGGCAGTCGGTGCCCAGACAGTTGTCGACGGTGGAGGTGACCATCGGCAGCAGCGGCGAATCATCGGCCAAACCGTCCAGTTCGGCGATGTCGCCGAACTCCGAGCGTCCGGACCAGGCCAGGATGCGCTGGAACTGCGCCGCCTGTTCTGTGCTTGAGAAGCGCGGCTCGCCCCGCGCCTGCTGCAGGCGGTAGCGGCACAGGTAATTCGAACGTCCCTTCAGCAGCGCACTGCGCAGGCCGACACCGAGTGCCTGGCGCACACGCGGCAGGTCGCGGTGGTAGAGCTGGTCCTGCAGCGCGCGGGTGCCGGTGGAGATGATGGTGCGCAACCCGGACAGCAGCACCGGCACCAGGTAGGCGAACGTCTTGCCGGTGCCGGTACCGGCCTCGGCCAGCAGCAGGTCACGCTGCTGCAGCGCATCGGCGATGGCTTCGGTCAGGCGCAGCTGGGCCGGGCGCGGGACGAAGGCGTCCAGATGCGAGGCGAGCGCGCCGCCGTCGCTGAGGGCTTCGCGGCTGGCATGGACAAGGTCGGACATCAGAGGGAAAGGATACCCGGCCGGGCGCTGCCCGGCACCCGTTTCAAGCCAGGGCAACAGCAACAGCGGTATCCATGGCTCTGGGTTTTTACGTGCTGGGCAGGCCGGGAGGGGCAGGCAGGACACGCCGTAAACCCATCCATGGGGGCTCGATGGCGCCATGGATGGCGCCAACGGTCCTGCCTCTGTCTC
>NZ_JAPTFO010000154.1:0-3403 GCF_030985515.1 Stenotrophomonas sp. Sm10 | reverse complement strand
AATCAATGTTTTCTACTTTTGAAATCGTAAAAGATTTATGTGAAAAACAAGGGATTTCGCTAAACACTTTAGAAGATAAGCTAAAGCTAGGCAAGAATTCTTTGTATGGGTTGAAAAGGAATCAACCGTCTGCTGAACGGCTGCAACAAATCGCCGACTACTTCAATGTGTCCACGGATTATTTATTGGGCAGAACAAAAAATCCTTACACATCGAATGACGATTTGATGAACACTCAAGAGCTTGAAACTCTAATAATGTTTCGAAAAGAAACTGAGGATATGTCCGACGATGAAAAAGAGCGTTTTAACAAAGCACTCTTTAGCATGATGAAAAATGCTCGTGCTCTTGCCAAAGATGATTCTTTCTGGAAGTAGGTGGCTATTTGAAACGATTTACAAGACCCTCAAAAGAAACTTACTTACAATATCACGAAAATGCAAACAGACTACTTATGGATATATCTAACCATTTCAATGTCCATATTTCTCAAATCACTTTCGACCTAATCATTGAATTCTTTGAAACTAAGTTTAATATTTTATTTGTCTATTTTGAAGCGGATTTAATGTACAAATGGTTATCTAATAAAAAACAAGAAGTCAAATACAATTTAACTTCAAAAAATTCCCTTTCGTTAGTTGATTTTAGTTTTTGTAATGTTTGCTCTGGAATGACAATTCCTGATTTCGAAAGAAATCGTTTTATCGTTTACATAAATCAAGATGTTGTTAAGAGTAGAGTTATGTTCACAATACTTCACGAATTAACTCATATATATTTCCATCTTATGAGTTCGGTATATGATAAGGTTCTAGTTTCTAAGACCTCGTCAAACTATAGCGACTCCTACCCAACTGAGATTGCCCCATTAGAGGACGAAGCAAATACCATTGCATCAATTTTGTTTCTCAACGATTATAAACTGCTTGAATATATAAATTCTGGGCTGACATTCAAACAACTTATTGATCTCAGTCAAATGTCAAAACCTGCATTACATAATCGTTTGATGAACTTTCTAATGTATAATTGTAGTTGCCAAGAGTATTACGCCCTCAGCATAGTCCAAGGGTACAAAAATGACGAAGACTGGGCTATTTTGACTTTGCAACAATTTCAAAGAGAACTACAAGAAATTGCTTAAAATACAAGAGGTAAAAAGAACACAACGACATCCGAACTATTGGGGAAGTCGTGAGCATTTATAGAGAAAAATAAAATAAAGGAGAATACCCATGGAAAAACTACTAACAACATCAGCAATCTTGCTTACTGCTAGTGTTCTAGTAGCCTGCTCTAACAATCAATCGGCTACCAAAGATAGCTCGGAACAACCAAAAACAGAGCAAAAGAATACTACTTCAACAAACACAAAAGCCAAAGTAGATAACAGTAAATACGACAGTCTAATTTCTGAAATCAAGTCAAAATTAGACCCTGAATCAACTGGCGCAATAAGCGTAAAAATTAAAAACGATGTAATCGATTCAGATTCATCCGAACCTCATGATACAATCATGATTCTGCTAACTGGAACGGCTAAGGATAGCGCAAAAGAATCTCTGGATGCAGTTAATTCTAATTCTGCTACTACTGACCAAAACAATGCAATCACTTTGATTCGTATGGCTATTTCTGAATTCGCTAAAAAGTTACCAGACGATAATACTACTCTTTCCCTTGGTTATGAAAAATCTGCTGACCAATATGACCTAATCGCTAAATCTTCAAAACAGAAAGATATTATCCCTATTGGTGAAATCATCGTACAATAAAAAAATCCCCACACTCTCCATCGCCAAATTTTGAGTGTGAGGAACTTCAGTACAAGAAAAAAAGCATTAAAAAGCTCTTTTTCTTGTACCCATTTTATCAAAAAAGAGGTACAAATTCAATGATAACTACAAATAAAGTCGCAATCTATGTCAGGGTGTCTACCACATCTCAGGCAGAAGAGGGCTACTCAATCGAGGAGCAAAAAGACAAGCTCTCTAGCTACTGCGATATTAAGGATTGGAGCGTCTACAAGATATATACTGATGGTGGTTTCTCGGGGTCCAATACTGACAGACCAGCACTTGAGGGACTTATCAAAGACGCTAAAAAAAGAAAATTTGACACAGTTCTAGTCTATAAGCTGGACCGTCTTAGCCGTAGTCAAAAAGACACGCTTTACTTGATTGAAGATGTTTTCATAAAGAATAATATAGCCTTTCTGAGCCTACAGGAGAATTTTGACACCTCTACTCCCTTTGGTAAGGCTATGATTGGGCTCTTGAGTGTCTTTGCTCAGCTAGAAAGGGAGCAAATCAAGGAGCGTATGCAACTTGGTAAAATAGGTCGGGCTAAGGCTGGAAAATCCATGATGTGGGCTAAAACATCCTATGGATACGACTACCACAAAGAGACGGGAACTATTACTATCAATCCAGCTCAGGCTCTGGCTGTTAAATTTATATTTGAGAGTTATCTGAGAGGGAGATCCATTACTAAACTGAGAGATGATCTGAATGAGAAATACCCAAAGCATGTGCCTTGGAGTTATCGGGCTGTCAGGACCATACTAGATAACCCTGTCTATTGTGGTTTCAATCAGTATAAGGGAGAAATTTATCCAGGTAATCATGAGCCGATTATTTCAAAAGAGGAATATGATAAGACTCAATCTGAGCTAAAAATCAGACAAAGGACAGCAGCAGAGAATGTCAATCCTAGACCATTCCAAGCTAAGTACATTCTATCAGGTATCGCCCAATGTGGATATTGTGGCGCTCCTTTAAAAATTATGTTAGGCGTAAAGAGGAAAGATGGAAGCAGGTTAAAAAAATATGAATGCCATCAAAGGCACCCACGAACGCTGAGAGGCGTTACTACATACAACGACAATAAAAAGTGTGACTCAGGATTTTACTACAAAGACAAGCTAGAGGCCTATGTGCTAGAAGAAATAAGCAAACTACAAGATGACGCTGATTTCCTGGACAAAATATTTTCAGGAGACAATGCTGAGACCATAGACCGTGAGAGCTATAAGAAACAAATTGAGGAGCTATCAAAGAAACTGAGCAGACTTAACGATTTATACATAGATGACCGCATTACCCTTGAAGAATTACAGAGCAAGTCAGCCGAATTTATAAGCATGAGGGGGACTCTTGAAACTGAACTAGAAAACGATCCAGCACTCAGGAAGGACAAAAGAAAGGCTGATATGAGGAAACTGCTAAACGCTGAGAAAGTCTTTTCAATGGACTACGAAAGTCAAAAGGTGCTTGTTAGAGGGCTTATAAACAAGGTTAAGGTGACAGCTGAGGACATTGTTATCAAGTGGAAAATATAGAGAATTTTAGTAACCTACATTTCTACCAGAGTGAAAGCTTTAACCTTAGCTTTTTTCAAT
>NZ_JAPTFO010000153.1:0-3454 GCF_030985515.1 Stenotrophomonas sp. Sm10 | reverse complement strand
CGCCGGCGATACCGGAGAAACCCAGAACGGCGGCGATGATGGCGATGACAAAGAAGATGATGGCGTAGTGCAGCATGGCGCTCCTCGCGGGTGGTCGAGCCTTGGATGGCGTGGGTCCATCCTCCCGATCCTGCGGTGTGCAACCAGTGATGGCGATCTATGCAGCAGATGAAGCCTTCAGCCTGCGCAGCCCTTCTTCGATGCTGACCTGCGGCACGTAGCCGAAGTCACGGCGCGCCGGTTCCATGCTGTACCAGTGTGGCGTACACAGCTGTTCGGCCAGGAAACGGGTCAGCGGCGGCTCCCCGCGCAGTCGCAGCAGCGGCCACAGCCGCTCGCAGACAGCGCCGATGCGGTAGGCGGTCTTGAAGCTGATCGCCTTGTCCACCGTCGGCGCACCCACCGCAGCCAACAGCTTGTTCACCAGCTCGCGCATCGGCAACGGCTCGCCATTGGAGATGAAGTAGGCCTTGCCCGCGCACGCAGCGCCCGGTGCCAACGCTTCGAAGGCGAGGAAGTGCGCCAGCGCGGCATTGTCGATGTAGGTGGTATCGACCTTGTTGCTGCCATCGCCCACCAGGCGCAGGCGGCCCTGCCGCGCACGCTCGGCCAGGCGCGGCACCAGCTGCTGATCGCCAGGGCCCCAGATCAGGCGCGGACGCAACGCCATCGTCGCCAACGCGGCATCGTTGGCGGCCAGCACGCGCTGTTCGGCGATCGCCTTGGTGGCCGCGTACGGCGCCTGGAAATCTTCGCCGTACGGCACCTCGTCGGCGCCGAGGCCTTCCACCGGATGGGTAGCGCGATGGGTCACGCTGGGCGTGGAGGTGTAGACCAGCCTGCCGATGCGGTGCGCGCGGCAGGCTGCGATGACGTTGTCGGTGCCGACCACATTGGCCTGGTGGTAGCTGTCATAGCTACCCCACGCGCCGGCCTTGGCACCATTGTGGAACACCGCATCGACGCCGGCCACCGCATGCAGCACCGCCTGCGCATCGGCCAGATCACCGCGGATCTGGCCCACGCCCATCGCCTGCAGTTCGGGGTAGTGGCTGCGGTTGAACGCCAGCACCTGGTGGCCACGCTCAACCAGCCCGCGGCACAGCGCCTGACCGAGGAAACCACCGCCGCCGGTGACCAGGATTTTCATGCGCGCTTCTCCAGTTCGGCGCCGGCCCAGACGGCGAGCTTTTCGCGGCCGATCTTGGCGTTGTGACGGATATCGACGGGGAACGCCGGATGCACCAGGACGTGCTGCAGGTTCGCATCGGGCAACCGTGCGGCGGCTTTCGCACGCAGGGCCTCGCGCAAGGCCGGGCTGTCGCTCTGCCCGCGCTGCAGTTCCACGCACAGCACCGGTACCTGTGCACCGGCCGGGCCAACACCCACCAGGGCCGTGCGCGCCACGCCGGGCACGGTGTTGAACACCGGCTCGACCTGTTCGGTGTACAACGGCCCCTGCGCGGTTTCCACGCGATGGGTCTTGCGGCCGCAGAACCACAGACGGCCCTGTGCATCAAAGTAGCCCACGTCGCCCATGCGATGGACGATGCGGGTGCTGCCATCGGCCAGCGTCTCGCGGATCTTCGCCGCCGCGGTGGCCTGCGGGCGGTTGAAGTAGCTGTCGGTGGCGGTTGGGCCGGCCACAGTGATTTCTCCCACCTCGCCGGTGGCCAGCACACGTGCCTGCGACCAGTCGGCCAGCGGCGCGTCATCGATGGCGATGATGCGGACCTCGTTCGGTTCCACCACGCTGCCCACGCAGGTGCCAGCGCCGGCCTCGGTGGCGGCGCGGGTGCGCTCCAGCTCACGACCCTCCACCACTGCCACCGGCAGGCACTCGGTGGCGCCATAGGGAGTCCAGAACTGCGCATCGGCCGGCAGCAGGCTGCGGATGGTGGCGACCACGTCCGGCGGCACCGGTGCACCGGCCGAGGTCACCCGGGTCACCGTCGGCAGCGGCCGGCCATGCTTCGCCAGCACCCGCATCAGCGCGGGCGAACCAAACAGCTGGGTCACGCCGAAGCGCTGGATGGCATCGTGCAGGCGTGCCGGGTCGGCCTGCGCCGGCCGCGTCGGGTCCATGTCCGGGATCACCGAGGTCAGGCCCAGCGCCGGGTCGAACAAGGCAAACGGCGGGAAGGTCGGCAGGTCCACCCCGCCCGCTTCCATGCCGAAGGCACTGCCCAGCAGCTGGATCTGGCCGACGAAATGGCGGTGGCGGTAGACCACGCCCTTGGGCACGCCGGTGGAGCCACTGGTGAACAGGATCGCGGCCATGTCCTCGCCATCGGTGTCGGCCAGCATCGGCCCAGCGCTGGCGCCGGCGCGCTCCAGCGCGGCCAGGCTGGTGCCGCCCCAGCCGAGGCGGCGGCCGACAGTGACCAGGCGGGTCGCCGAGGGCGCCCAGCGCAGCGCCAGCCGCGCCACCTGCGCCAGTGGAATGCCGATGAAGGCCTGCGGCTGCGCCTCGTCCAGGCACTGCTTCAGGGCGCGCTTGTCGATGCCCGGGTCGACCAGCACCGGCACCGCCCCCAGCTTGAACAGCGCGAACATCAGCAGGAAGAATTCCGGCGAGGGCCGCACCATCACCACCGTGCGCACCCCGCGGCCGATCCCGTAGCCGGCCAGACCGGCGGCCATGGCGTCGCTGCGGGCATCCAGCTGGCGGTAATCGAGGGTGACGTCGTAGGCGGCCATGCCGTTGCCGGCGCCTCGGCGGCCCGGGCAGCGGATGGCGATCTGATCGGGGCGTTCACGCGCCAGTTCAGGCAGGCGCGCGGCAATGTTGCAGGGTCGGTTCATCCGTTCATTGTCGCCGCTTACGGAATTTCTTGCGCGGCGGCCGACTTCGTGGAAAATCCGCACCCTCGTTCCCGATTCCGACTGCCGCCCGAGGCGGCTTGCCCATGCAACATCCCTGCATGACCTGCGGCGCCTGCTGCACCCAATACCGCGTGGCCTTCCACTGGATGGAATCGGACGAGGTCACCCCCGGCGGCGTGCCGCACCAGCTTACCGAGGTGCTGGACCCGCATCGCCTGTGCATGCGCGGCACCCATTCCAAGCCGGTGCGCTGCGTCGCGCTGGATGCGCAGATCGGCGTGTATTCACGCTGCACCATCCACCCCAACCGGCCCAGCGTGTGCCGTGAGGTGGATGCATCGTGGGAATACGGCAAGGCCAGCCCGCAGTGCGACAAGGCGCGCATCGCCTATGGCCTGGATCCGCTGACCCTGGCCGACTGGCGCTGGCGTGATGACGCCGACAATGACGACGACCACCCGGACGACAACGGCAACAGCCCTTCCTCGCCGCCGCAGGCGCCGGTCGCCGCGTAATGGTAGTGCCGGCCGCCGGCCGGCAACCTCATCAACCCTTCGGGTGTTGGGGGGCCGCCCCCGGGCCCCCCCCCCGCGGGGGGGGGGGGGGGGGGGGGGGGGGGGGGGGGGGG
>NZ_JAPTFO010000152.1:0-3475 GCF_030985515.1 Stenotrophomonas sp. Sm10 | reverse complement strand
CTTTTAGACGAAGACTATCGAGCCGTCTCCTCTCTTGATGGGGAGGTGGCGGTTGTTAGTCTGACCATGGACAAGTATCAATGGAAGAAGAAGGTGACTGTCATGAACTCAAGCGTGAATTTTAATCTGGATGCTATCTTGCCTGTTGGGAAATACCGCTTAGAGATTAGTGCTGGCGGATATATTTTTCCAAGCGATAAGGCTACGCACATCAAGATAGTGGCTTCAGATAAAGAATTGGTCACAGAGGAAGTCCATGCTCTCAAAGAGCTGGATATAGCAAAGGAAGTTGAGAAACAACTTTCAGAAAAAACAGTAACAGATGGTGGAGTATGTCCGGAATTTCCCGATCTACTCTTCTTTTATAATCTTGGAAAGGTATAGAAAAAAATGGAAACTACAAAATTAACAGAATTCGCCCGCACTTTGGGAGAAGATAATAAACGAGTTAACGAAGAATTAAAAACCAAAGTTAGCACTTCAGCAATGACGCAAGCTATCACTCAAGCAGTTACTCAAGCTAAAACGGAAGTTAAGGCTGAAATTTTAGGTGAAGGAACACCTGAGAACCTTGATACGCTGAAAGAAATTGCGGATAAAATCACGAATATGGGACAGGATGAAAACGGTGCACTTCTTGGCAAAGTGACAGAGGTCAGCGGACGCGTTGACCAGATTGCTAATCTTGATTTAGTAGCGACATATAATCAAGCGAAAGCGTGAAGTCTATGAAGAGCCTTGAAAGTTTAGCGACAGCAATCGGTAAGGATATCAAGGGCATTAAAGAGCAACAGGTTACGAAAGATGAGCTAGAGGCAAAGCATTATCTTACTGAGAATCAAACCCTTAGCTTAGAAGGCAACCGGCTAAGTCTTACAAATGGTGGGTCTGTCAATCTTCCAACAGTTTTGAGAAGCTCAGAATATCGGATTTCAAAATCGGACATTGCCGGAAACGAAGTCGGTGCTACTGCGACAATACCAATCAATTCTTTGATGAATCCAATAGGTATCAAATTAGGAGATGTAATTCAAAGCTTTAATAACAACTCTGAAGGAGCAGATGAAGGCTACTGGATTGTAACAGGCATCAGCGCTCAAGGTATTTCTGTGAGAAAGATTGGCTCAAGACACTTGTATTCAACTTACAACGACACCGAGTTGAAACAAAAGATTTCAGCTTTAGAAAGCCGGCCATCGTTTGACACATTGACACCGACTCAACGAGATAGCTTGAGGGGTGAGAATGGTCACAGCTTAAATGCAACTGTCCGCATTGAAGGGAGTTATCGAAATGGTTCGACTAGCCAGCTAAATTTATTCGCAGATGTATTTTATGACGGAGAAAAGCTCACGAGTGGCTATACTCTTGATTACTACTATCGAGGTTTCGGAAATAATAACTGGGGGGTATTGAGAAATCAGACTCCAGATTCCACTGGAAAATTTAGTACATGGAGCGCCACCCAGCGCTCTGGTGGTTGGTTTGAAGTTCGTATCGAAGTGAATTACAGAGGTCTAAAAACCTCTGCTTTCACTCGTTTGGATAATGTCAACGATGGCGAACGAGGTCCGCAGGGTGTCCAAGGTCAACGAGGACCTCAAGGGAATGTAGGCCCTGCAGGCGCTAGAGGAGCCACAGGGGAACGTGGACCAGCAGGAGCGCCCGGCCAAAATATCGTCAACCAAAACGGTGGGCAACCGATTAGATATTGGGCAGGCACGCAAGCGCAGTATGACGCAATTGCAAGCAAAGACTCAAACACGATTTACGATATTTTTAAGTAGGTGATACTATGAGAGATAGAGTAAAAATCATGCTTGGAAATCAAGAAATCGTAAAAAGGTATCTTGGCAAACAGCTTTTATGGAGTAGCGTGCCTGAACTTTTTGAAACTTTAATGGGGTATAGAGTTGTTTTCATGGTATATGAAGATGGGATGCTTTTCACAATGCCTGAAAAGATAAAAAACTATCCGGAAATCAAAGGCGTGAGGGTAGGCGGACAAAAAGAACCTTTTATCTTTAAAAGTGAACGCTTTAAAAAAGATTTAGTTTTTTCAAAGTATATCTTTATTAGCGATAAAGAAGCAGGCCTTAAGGCGTATCTTGGACTAGATAAGCGGACGCTTATCAATGGCGAAGATATCGGATTTTACGTATAAAAGAAAGGAAATGTAACATGTCACAATTTAATGAACTGATTATTGCTTTTGCTACAGGCTTTTTAGCTGTAGCAGTAGGAAACATTGTAAAAGCAGTGAAGGATTATCTTTTGCGAAAAGGCGGAGAGAAGGCGGTAAAAATCGCTGAAATCTTAGCTAAAAACGCAGTACATGCAGTAGAGCAAGTAGCAGCTGAAACGGGCTACAAAGGTGATGAAAAACTTGAACAAGCTAAAGTACATATGCTTGCAGAGCTTAAAAAGTACAATGTCACTATGACTAATAGAGAACTTGAAATGTTTGTAGAATCAGCAGTGAAGCAGATGAATGACGCATGGAAAGGGGAATGATCATGGATATCGATACAAGTAGACTACGCACGGATTTGCCGATTGTTGGATTTGAGCCTTTCCGTCAGGTTCACGCCCACTCTACAGGCAACCGCAACTCAACCGCTCAGAATGAGGCGGACTACCACTACAGAAAAGACCCTGGACTTGGGTTCTTTTCTCATGTTGTTGGTAACGGTCGTGTTATGCAGGTAGGTCCTGTAAACAAGGGAATGTGGGACGTTGGGGGCGGTTGGAATGCTGAGACATATGCAGCAGTTGAATTGATTGAAAGTCATTCAACTAAAGAAGAGTTCATGACAGACTATCGCCTTTATATCGAATTGCTACGAAATCTAGCAGATGAAGCAGGTTTGCCGAAAACTCTTGATACAGACGACTTGGAAGGTATCAAAACGCATGAATACTGTACCAATAACCAGCCGGATAACAGTAGCGACCACGTTGACCCGTATCCTTATCTTGCGAAATGGGGTGTTAGCCGTGAACAGTTTAAGCGAGATATTGAGAACGGGTTAGGCTCTGAAACAGGCTGGCAGAAGAATGATACGGGCTACTGGTACGTACACTCAGATGGAAGCTATCCAAAAGACAAGTTTGAGAAAATCAACGGAACCTGGTATTACTTCGACGGTTCAGGCTACATGCTTGCAGACCGCTGGAAGAAGCACTCAGACGGCAACTGGTACTGGTTTGATAACTCAGGAGAAATGGCGACAGGTTGGAAGAAAATCGCTGAGAGGTGGTATTACTTCGACGCAGAAGGCGCCATGAAGACAGGATGGGTCAAGTACAAAGATACTTGGTACTACCTTGATAGTAAAGATGGTAACATGGTATCTAATGAATTCGTCAGAGCAGGTCAAGGCTGGTATTACATTAAACCAGACGGTACAATGGCAGACAAGCCAGAGTTCACAGTTGAGCCAGAAGGCTTGATAACGACTAAATAATTTTAAAA
>NZ_JAPTFO010000151.1:0-3521 GCF_030985515.1 Stenotrophomonas sp. Sm10 | reverse complement strand
TGACAATTCTTGCGTTAAGCGGACAAATCATTTCCTATCAACATTTAATTAATTTTCTTATGTAAAAAGTTATATATCTTTATGCATAAGAAAAAGAAGCCTCAACATTGAGACTTCTTAACAAGTTTGAAGAATTCTTCCTCTGAAAAAATGGTAATGACTTGCCCTTCAGCTATTCGTGATAGTACTGCTTCATTCTTCTTAGACCTCTTATCAGGTTCAAAGAGATCTAATTGTTTATGCCCAACAAGAAGAATATCCGTTTGACTAGAAACATAGTTTTGAACAATCGCTCCTCTTCCTTCTAAAAAAACTATAGCCTCCTGTCTTGTCATTGGACGTAAGCTCCCTGTAATCACAACAACCTTTCCTTTTAAATCAAGCATAAACCTTATTCGTCACTCTCATCAATTTCAGCACCTTTAATATGAGATTGTCCTTGCATTCGCTGACCTGCCTGCTGCATCTGTTGGTTCATATAGCTCATTTGGTGCATTGATTTTTGGAAGTTTTGCTTGTGTGAAGGGGCTGCTTCAGGCTTTTTTGGTGTATCTCCTGTAGCATTTGGAAGTGTCAGATTATCTACTGATTGAGGAGCTAAGGAAGTTGGTTCGTTAATCCCACTAAATGCTTCACCAGATGGTTCCGAAGAAGGTAACGTAGGATCTGTAATACCACCACCAGATGGCCCAGTATCATCACTAATAGGACCATCCCCACCAAATGAAGCCGTAGGACTTGTAGGACTAGCTCCTGCATCGGGGTCAAACGGAGAGGCTGGACGTGGTTCTATCGGTTGACTATGGTCTTTTAGCCCACGGTAGACGGCATCATGACCTGCTTGTTCTTTTTTGCCTAAGTTCTCACCAATGCCACTTGCAAAGTCTTTAACTTTACCGACAGCTTCTTTACCAGCAAGATCAGCAGCACTATACATATTACTTAAACCGCCTTTTGCTGAATTCACAACGCCTTGATCTCTAACAGCATTGAAAGCTCCTCGAATACCGCCGCCTGTTGTAGCTAAGCTATTTCCTAGAACTTTACTTCCTGAAGCAACTGCTCCAGGGACTTTCTTAGCCATATCCATACTAAACTGTCCTGCACCCATAGCAAGATTGCCAACGGCTCCAGCACCAGTCGCAAAAGCTTGTCCTGCCATCATAGCACCCAACAATTGCTGTGCAGTATCGCTATGGCCAGTTGAGATACCAAGCCAGCGTTCAATCATCGTTACCCCTTGCATAGCTGCAAAGAAAATACCGATGTAAACAAGAGAAGCTGCGAGACATTGTTCCCACATATTCAGTCCATCAAAGAAGCCACCTGATAACTTCGTAACCGCTGATACAGATAAGGTTGGTAAATCACGACAAATTTCAAGAGTAACACGCATGATCACGACTTCAAATAAAATACCTGCAAGCGCTCCTCCCATTGTTCGTAAAAGCTCTTTATATTTCTTAGAAGAAGACAAGGAAGAGTAACCTTGAATTGGTGAAATCATAGCCTCAATGACAATATCAAAAACTGATTTAACAAGTTTGATTGACATTGAAATTAACAAAACAATCAGGATAATATATTGCATAAACATCCCTATCCAGTTGACCTTGTATCGCATGTAGATAGGTTCAAAAGCATTTAACTGTCCTACAATTTTATGTTCTGTGATAGTTTCGACTCCATCTTGATTGGCATTTAATTTGTGTAAGAAAAGTCCTTTTATTCCTTCAACCCCTATCCTTTTCTTATATTGATTTTCCATATCTTCAAGTAAATCTGAGTTTGAAGCACCGTAAGTTGCCCCAAAATCAATCCGTGTCGCAAAATCTGTAGTATCTCGTTTATCACTGCTATCCGTAATATTGTTAACAGGAGTTGATCCCTCTTTAGGTGGCTTAATATAACCATAATCATCTAGCGGAAACAGCTCAGTTGAAAAGTCATTGTCAATCAATACTTTAAGATCCACAATATTGTTTTTCATAGGCTGTATGGCCAAAGATGAATACTTCTCGCCACCTTCTGGTGCTTCGCTTGATACCGTTTGAATATTCATGGCATCTTGTGCAATAGCAGAGGAAACAGTCGTCAAAGCTAAAGGTAAGACTGCTGTTACCATAGTGACTAGAAGGAAATTGGTAATTACTCCCTTATACTTAACAGGCTTTGTGAAAACGCCAGTTATCGCTGAAACAACTAGAATCAAGCTAAATAATGTTGTCCCAATAACCTGAGACCAATAAAAGAATTGCCCAATGACAGTATGGCTGTTTCCTAAGTAGCCAAATAAACCAAAGAGTTTGAACATATTGTTAAAGACATGTTCAAGACTAGCAGTAATTGAATACAAAGCTTTGGCAATCGCACCTGGTATATAGGCTAGAAAAGAGAGAAAAGCTGGGGTTGAATCCAGATAGTTGCTCCAGTATTTGTAAAAGGAGGCCATCTTCTCTGCATTTTCTCCCGTAATATTCCCATTGGTCTTACCATTGCTATCCAAAAATCCAGATTCTAAGGCATTAACCAAATCGGAATAAGTATCATATTTCACATAAGGTACCCACTTTCTATATAAGATACCTAAATCATAAGGGATAATCAAATTTTGTGCGTTAAGCGGACAAGTCATAGGAAACACAAAAAAAGCCTCATATTGAGACTTTTTTGCTTATTTAGCTTTACCAGAGAAATCATAATAACCAAAGCTACGTTGATTACGACGTAACTCAAATATACGAATTTTTTTACCACCGTCAGATAGAGAAATCTGATAAGCAGCTTCTGCATTATCTTTGGTAGGATTCTTTTTGCTACCAATAATAATTGTAAAATTATCCGTTCCTTTGAGTTGACCTTCCAACTCATCAATAACACGTTGGGTTCCTGAAGGAATATCTTTTTCAGGCAGAATAGAAAAATAGGTCATATGCCCTTGACTATTCGTGATACTATTCTCTTTTTTATTAAAACTTAGCACATCATCTCCTTCATTAAAAGGATGCTCATAACCAGGGTTCGCAGAATATCCCACATAGCTATCCCTCAGCTCAGTCTTGATGATATCCTCGGTAGATTTCTTCCCACAGGCTGCTAGTGCAATAAGGGCAATCCCTAATACCAAAAAACTTAAACATTTTTTTAATTTCATAATAATTTTCTCCCAGCTATTTATTGGCTTCATTATAAAAGAAATATGATTTCTTTTCAATAGTTTATATATATTGTTATATAACTTTTTTAGCTATCTTGTTATATCACATCATCCACAAATAAAATATCGTCATCGTCGTCCTCATTGAATACTTCAGCAATCACAGCCTGAGTTAAATCAACTGGAGAAATAAATTGAGATTGACTTAAAGGTTTAGCTACTTGTCTTCTTGTAGCCAACTTAGGCCATTCTCCATTTGTTCTCATACGGTCTGTTAAAGCCACTCGCCAATCAATAATTTTATTAAAAGTGCTTTGTGCTCCCACTGCTATATCTTGAAGATCAAGTTCTCTATGCTCACTAT
>NZ_JAPTFO010000150.1:0-3543 GCF_030985515.1 Stenotrophomonas sp. Sm10 | reverse complement strand
GGTGTGCGGACCAAGGGTCCGCACCCACAGGAGAAGTAGCTCCCACCCACCGGCAGGGTGTCAGGAAATGCCGGCGCCCTTGGCCTGGACGTCGGCGTGGTACGACGAGCGCACCATCGGGCCGGAGGCCACGTGGCTGAATCCCAGCTCGTAGCCGTAGTCCTCCAGCGCCTTGTAGTCCTCGGGAGTCCAGTACTTCAGTACCGGGTGGTGATGCGCGGTCGGCTGCAGGTACTGGCCGATGGTGATCATGTCCACATCGTGCGCGCGCAGGTCGCGCATGGTGGCCTTGATCTGTTCGAAGTCTTCGCCCAGACCCAGCATGATGCCGCTCTTGGTCGGCACGCCCGGGTGCTGCGCCTTGAAGTTCTTCAGCAGGTTCAGCGACCACTGGTAGTCCGCACCCGGGCGCACATTGCGGTACAGGTCCGGTACGGTTTCGATGTTGTGGTTGA
Source organism: Stenotrophomonas sp. Sm10 (assembly GCF_030985515.1). Classification (NCBI taxonomy): domain Bacteria; kingdom Pseudomonadati; phylum Pseudomonadota; class Gammaproteobacteria; order Lysobacterales; family Lysobacteraceae; genus Stenotrophomonas; species Stenotrophomonas sp. Sm10. The sequence continues at coordinate 3,088 of NZ_JAPTFO010000150.1, read as the reverse complement.
ACACATCCGGCGGGTTCTGCGCCAGGATCTCCAGCGCGCGCTCCATGCGGCCCTTGCCACGGAAGTCCGGCGTCAGCACTTCGATGCGGGTACCCGGCGACTTTTCGCGGATGGCGGTGATGCAGTCGACGAAGTGCTGGGCACCGCCGTCACGCAGGTCATCGCGGTCGACGCTGGTCACCACCACGTACTTCAGGCCCATGTCGGCCACGGTCTGGCCGAGGCTGGCCGGTTCGTTGGCATCCGGCGGCTTCGGGCGGCCATGGGCCACGTCGCAGAACGAGCAGCGGCGGGTGCAGACCTCGCCGAGGATCATGAAGGTGGCGGTGCCATGGCCGAAGCATTCGTGGATGTTCGGGCAGCTGGCTTCCTCGCATACGGTCACCAGGCGGTTTTCGCGCAGCTTGGCCTTCAGGTTCTGCACGGCATTTCCCGAGGGAATGCGCACGCGGATCCATGACGGCTTGCGCAGCACCGGCGCGTCGGCGAACTGCACCGGCGAGCGGTTGATCTTGTCACCGCCCAGCTGCTTGACCCCGGCCTGCAACGGCGCGGCGGATGGGGAGTCGCCCTGCACGATCTGCAGGGGAATGGAACGGGCGGTGGTTTCAGTCATGGCAGTTCCGGGAGCGGTCAGGCGGCCGCAGAAAGATCGGGCAGTTCGTGCGTGGGCTGGAGCAGCAGGCCGAACTGGCGGGCCAGGTGCTCCAGCAGTACCGGCTTGACGGCCTCCATGCCGGAGGGCCCGCCCAAGTCTACTACCGAGGTCACCTGCAACCCCTGATAGCCACAGGGATTGATGCGGTGGAAGGGTTCCAGGTCCATGGCCACGTTGAAGGCCAGTCCATGGAAGGTGCAGCCGCGCCGCACACGGATGCCGAGCGCAGCGATCTTGGCACCACCGACGTAGACGCCCGGGGCGCCCTCGCGGCGTTCGGCACCGATGTTCCACTCGGCCAGCGTATCGATGAGGGCCTGCTCGATGCGGCACACGTAGTCGCGGACCCCGATCCCCAGCCGCGGCAGGCGCAGCAGCGGATAGACCACGATCTGGCCGGGACCGTGGTAGGTCACCTGGCCACCTCGGTCCACGTGCAGCACCGGGATCTCACCCGGTGCCAGCACGTGCTCGTCCTTGCCGGCCTGGCCCAGGGTGAACACCGGGTCGTGCTCGACCACCCACAGCTCGTCGGCATCGTTGTCGCTGCGCTGGTCGGTGAAGCGCTGCATGGCGCGCCATACCGGCTCGTAGGCCTGGCGGCCGAGGTCACGGACCACCGCCGGACGCGGCGCGCGGTGTTCCGGGGCGGCTTCGGCCGGGCAGCTGTCGGCTACAGCGTCCACTTCACTTCCGGGTGGTCGCGCAGCGCCTGGTGCGCCAGGTCGTACTGCTCGCGGCTTTCGGCCTTGAACACGATGCGGACGGAGACGTACTTGCCGTTGGAGGAGTGCTTCCAGCTGATGCGTTCGTTGACCACATCGATGCCGGCAGCCAGCAGCAGGCGGGGGAGCTCATGTTCCAGGCCGCGGTTGGCCGGGCCCATGGCGCTGAGCTCGAACTGGCCGGGGAACTGGAAGCCGTGGTCGGGGTTGTCGGACTTGATTTCCATGGAGCCATTATCGGGCCGCAGGGCAACAAACCCAAGAGTATTCATCAACGTCAAACGGCGCACTGGTGAGTCGCTGCGTTGCAGCTGAACAGACGTTCAGCATTGGTCATTGCCCCGAAGCCCGCTACAGGAGGGTTCAGGATTGTCCTCACGAGACAATGTCGTTTTCGGAACAGACAAGTGATTCGAACGCGCTCGTTCCGTCACGTCCCCGCGAGTACCGTGTCGCGGCATATAACGACAGACAGAACAAAGCCCTCCCAATGAGTCCCCCCTCCCACCGCCGCCTTGCGGCCCTCGGCCTGTACGGCCTGCTGGCTGCTGCCCTCCCGCTTGCCGCCCAGGCGGCCGAACAATGTGGCCCGGACGCGATGCGCGACCATCCGCCGCAGGTCAATTTCCGCGTCGACAACGACCTGTTCGGCGGCCGCCACCAGGATCAGGGCTATACCAACGGTGCGCTGTTGACCCTGGTCTCCCCCAATCTGGTCGATTACACCGACGACCCCTGCCTGCCGCGCATGGCGCGCTGGGTGAACCGGTACCTGGAAGGGCTGCATCCGGGCAGGTTCGAACAGCAGAACATGATCTTCAGCATCGGCCAGGGGATTTTCACCCCAACCGATTTCAGCCGCAGGGACCTGATCGAGGACGACCGCCCTTACGCCGGCGTGCTGATCGCAAACTTCGGTTTCAATGCGCGCAGCGGCGACCGCCTGCAGACCACCCAGCTGACACTGGGCGTGGTCGGCCCGTGGGCGCAGGGCAAGCAGGTGCAGAATGCCGTGCATGAAGTGTTGGGCGACGAGAAATTCAAGGGTTGGGACAACCAGCTGCACAACGAACCACTGTTCATGCTGACCCATGAGCGCATGCGCCGCTGGCCGGGCGATGCCAGCGTCAATGCCGACGGTTGGGGTTGGGACGCGATCAGCCACTACGGCGGGTCGATCGGCAACCTGGAAACCAAGGCCAATTTGGGCGGTGAAGTGCGCTTCGGCTGGAAGCTGCCGGATGACTTCGGCAGCACGCCGTTGCGCCCGGCAGGTGAGAACACGGCGCCGACCCGCGGCGGCCGCCCAAGCGGGTGGTCCTGGCACCTGTTCGCGACCTCCGACGCTGCCTGGGTGATCCGCGACATCACGCTGGATGGCAACACCTTCCGCAACAGCCACAGCGTGGACAAGCGCCATGTGGTGGCCTACGGCGGGTACGGCGTGGCGGTGATGTACGGCCGCTGGAAGTTCGCTGCCGCGCGGTACCACAGCACGCGCGAATTCAACGGCCAGCGCCAATCGCCGGTGTTCGGCAGCTTCACCATCAGCCGCTCGCTGTAGGCGAGGGGCTGAGGGTGAAGCGGGTAGGTGCCGACCGTTGGTCGGCACACCGGTTACTGCATCGCTCGCTGCAAGTGAGGCGCTGCCGGTAGTGCCGGCCGCTGGCCGGCTCTCGCATTTCCGGATTGATTCATGGGGAGC